>DATLLB010000126.1:0-2838 GCA_035538075.1 Enhygromyxa sp. | reverse complement strand
ACTCGCTGCCGTCGGGCGCCGCGTTGACGTTCCAGCTGTGCGGCACCTGGGCATTCTTGCCCGAGCGCCAAGCCAGCTCCTCGCCCTCGCCGATGCTGCCGATCGCCCCCTTGGCCAGCCCGAACAGCTCCCACGGCACGCCACAGGCGACGTAGTCCTCCTCGAACAGCGCGAGCCGACCGAGCTCGGGATCGCCGGGGCTCTGCGGCTCCATCGGGATCGAGTAGCCGTGCTGCCACGGCGCGTCGGCGTTGTCGGTGCAGTCCCCTTCGCCCGAGTTGCCGGTCTCGCCCTCCTCGGTGTCGCTCGGATCGGGATCGCCGTCACCGTCGCCGCTCGACTCGCTGCTGGTCGCGTCGGCTTGGCTGGTGCCCGCGGTGTCGGGCTCGGTGCACGCGAGCGCGAGCAGGGAGGTCGCAGCCAGAGCCGAGGTACGCAGCAGCGAAGCACGAGCCATGCTTCGACCGTAGCGGAACCAGCGAGCCCTCGGCTAGCCCCAAGGCTGGCGGGCGCGCAGCTCTGCGATGGTGAGCTCGCCGGCCTCGATCGGCCCGCTCGCAGCGTCGGCGATGCGCCAGCGCATGCGCGACTGACCGAACGGCTGCGACTCGACGAACACGCAGCGCAGCTCGCCGGGCTCGAAGGCGCACTGCTCCTGGATCGCGGCCAGCAAGCGCTCGTCGTGCAAATGCCCGTCGCCGAAGTTCCAGCCGAGCGCGAGGCCGGCGATCAGCTCGCCGTCGGTCCACTGGTAGTCGTCGACTCGCTCGACGGCCTTGGGCAGCAGGATCGGCAGCGCGCGGCCGTGCAGGTGCATCAGCCGAAAGGCCATCACCTTGCTGATCAACGCGACGATGGTCGGGCGCTCGTAGAAGAGGCCGAGCTGGTCGTCGACCCACGCGGCGCTCTTCTTCAGGCGCTCGAGCTTGCGGTGGCTGTCGCCGCGAAACAGCCAGATGCTGCACGCCCAGTTGCCGGCGTAGTAGCGCATCGCCAGCAGGAACGAGACGGCGGACGGCACCAGGTTGCCGAGCAGCGGGAGGCCGATCAGCATCACGGTCAGGATGGCGGCCAGCAGCGGCGTCGCGGCCAGCTCGAGCACCGAGACCTCGGGGTGCGCCCAGAACAGCGCGAAGGCGCCGTAGACCACGGCGACGTTCCACTCGAGCGGCACGCCCATCGGCACGTTGCTGGAGATGTAGCCGTGCAGCATGAGCATCAGGATCATGCCGGCGATCAGCCACGGCCCGCCAGATGGATCAGGTGGCGCGAACGCGAGCACCAGCGGCACGCCGAACTCGAGCGCGGTGCCGAAGTGGCCCATGATCGTGGCCAGCCGCGAGGGGCGGAGATCGTTGGGGTAGTCGCGGTACATCAGCCGTCGCACGCCCTCGAAGCGCGTGATCGGGCTGTTGCTGGTCATGACCGCGACCACGGCCGGGAAGTGGTGGTTGAGCTTGGAGAAGCCGGCCCAGAACCACAGCGCGAGCTGGACGGCCTTGGCCCCGGCGATCCACGGCGAAGCGAGCACGAAGCACAGCATGGTCGTCCAGTAGTGCTCGGCGCGAGCGGCCAGGAAGATGGTTTTGTCGAGCACGCCGAGCGTGGCGAGCACGCCGACGATCACGGCGAACTGGGTGACGTCCGGGGTCGCGCTGGTCAGCGTCCAGCCGAGCGCGCCGAGCAGGCCGGCGTAGAGCAGCACGTCGAGGATCGTGCGTCGATGCCCGCCGAGCAGCGGCAACTTTGGCCACAGCGGCAGCTTGGTCGTGCCCGGCCGCAGGAAGTGGAGGAACCCGCCGATCGGTGGGACGTAGCGGCCGGTCAGCGGCCCGCTGCCGCAGCCGAGCCCGAGCACCTCGTACAGCATGCTCCACGCGATCGCCTTCTGAAACGCGACCGGCTCGAGCCACCACTGCCCGATGCTCCGCAGCTCGCCGAGGCCCGGCGTGAACCGGCACCACAGCAACCAGCCGCCAACGTAGACCACGATGATCTTGAGCAGGTACGCGACATAGATCGCGGCCGGGCTGCCGTAGCCCTGCATCGCCCACGAGCGGCAGACCATGCGGGCCCGCTCGGAGAACGGCTTCTTCTCCCACTCGAGCGGGTCGTAGGGTGGCAGGATCGGGTCGAGGACGCCCACGCGCGCAGCCTACCAGGGCGGCGACTGTGTTACCGTGGATCTCGATGTCGGGCGCTGAATCGAAGTCCCTCTCGCAGATGTTACTCGACGCGGTTGGCTCCGCGGTGCGCTTGAAGGTGGTCACGCAGGTCGACGACGCGGCGATCTCCACGACCATCAACCTGGTCGAGGGCGACATCACCAGCGCGGTGCCGGCCAAGTTCTGGGCGCCCGATCAGCAGATTATCCGCGAGTTTCATCAGGCCCAGGTCGAGCAGGCCAAGGCGATCGTCGATCGCAACCTGCGGTTGATCGGCGAGCTCGGCAAGCAGATCGCCGACGGCATCACCGAGCTCAAGCGCGCCGAGAAGTCCTGATGGACTTCAAAGAGATTCTCGGCGACCTCCTCACGCTCGAGGTCAACACCATCATCAAGGACGGCATGACGGCCAACAAGATGCCGCCGCTGCCGTTCGCGCTGCTCGACATCCTCGCTGCGTACGCCAACTGTCTGCGCGGGTTCGGGCTCGACCTCGCGCCGTACTTCGAGCTCGACCGCGATCGCCTGTGGCTGGGCCTCGACGAGCAGGCGCAGCGCGGCGTGGTCAAGGCCAAGAAGCTGGTCGAGGAGGCCGAGCGCGCGTACGCGTCGGCGCACGGCCGCGGGCCGGTCGAGCGCGGCGAGCTGTTCAACTACGTGACCGATCTGTGGC
>DATLLB010000125.1:0-10442 GCA_035538075.1 Enhygromyxa sp. | reverse complement strand
ACGTGGCTTTGCCACGGCGGGGGGCGGGACCGGCTACGGTCCCGCCATCAAAACCAGAGAGTTCTCCATGCGCTAGCGTGGAGAACTAAATCAGCGACCAGTCGTGCTGGTCCCAGCGACGGAGCTCGTCGAGCAAGCCCTGACCGATCGGCGTCGCTTGGCCGTGCTCGAGCAAGACCGCAGCGCCTTCGTGGTTGCCCTGCACGATCTGTCGATAGCGTCGCTCGAAGTCCGGTCGATCGGTGCCCTCATGCCCGGCCGCGCGCATCAGCTGGTAGAGCCGCGCGACCGGAAAGAACGCGTGCACGGCCAACAACACGCCCTGCAGCGGACGCGGATCAGGTCGCACGGGCGAGCTGTAGAGCGGATGGAAGGCGTTGTGCAGCAGCGGATCGAGCTCGAGCTGCGCGTGCAGCTTGTTGTGCTGGAACTCGTGGATCGTGGCCTCGACCATGGTCATCCGCTGCGGATGCAGGGTCATGTACACGGTCCCGATCACCTCTTGGTACGAGGCCGAGAGGTGGGCCTCGGCGTCGTAGCCGACCGGCACGATCTGATGCAGGTACAGATCGATCTCGCCGCGCAGGTCGGGCATGTACGCGCCGATCAGCTCGAGCGCGCCGGACAACATCTCGGTCCACTCGTGCGGCGCTCGACCGCCGAGGTCGAGGCGATTGCCTTCTTTGTCAGGGTGCGCCTCGGACATCGCCAGCGGGTTGTTGTCGACGCCGGCGAGCACGAGCGTTTCGGTGATCGGATGAAAGCTCGCAGCGTCGGGCGAGGGCGCAGCGTCGAGCGAGAGCTCGCGGCGCTGACCGGAGCGCGAGACCAGCACGATCGCACGGTTGCGAAACTCGGCGCGCTCGGTGTCCGCGGGGATCTCGATCACGCGTCGCGCAGGCAAGCTGACGATGCGGCGCGGCAATCGTCGCTGACTGACCGGCTGCGGCAGCGCGCCAGCGAACGCGAGATCGGTGTGCATGGTCGCGAGCAGCTCGGCGACGCCGGCCGCCAGCTCGAGCTCCGGCGCTCGTCGTCGCAAGCAGCGGAGCAAGCCGCCGACCGTCGGAGTCCGCAGCGTGCTGGCCAACGCACCGGGCGTCTCTCGCAGCAGCCGCTCGAAGGTCGGCCGGAAGGCTCGCAGCTCCGCATCGGCCGAGCCGCTCGTGACCAGCCGCGCGAGATCTTGGATCGCGCGACGAATGGCGCCCGAGAGCGCCTCGCGAGCGGTGGTCGAGCCGGGCTCGGGGATCGTCAGATCGGTCGGGACTGCGAGCGGCCGTGCCATCACGATTCGTCGTCCGACTGTGCCTGCTGCTCGGGCGAATTGGGCAGGACCGGCAGCCGGCGATTCTTGCCGGCCGGAGCTGGCTCGACTTCGTCGGTCGCGTCGGCGGGCGGCGAGTAGAGCTGCGGCTCGCGTGCGAGCAGCGGACCGACGCCGACGAACATTCGCATCAGTCGCGCGCGGCCCGAGTCGAACGCCGCAGCCGGACGCGCGGCCCGAGGCGTCAGCTCCTTGTGCCCGAACACCTCGACGTAGACCGGGTCGACGCCACCGCAGCGCGAGCGCTCGGGACAGCGCTCGCATGGCTCCGGCACCACGGCGCTGCGCGGCGGCTCGGGCAACGCCGACGCCGCGAAGGGCCCGAGCGCACAAAGAGGTGCGCCGCGGATCCACGCCGACAGATCGTTGCGTCGCGCCTGCTCGAGCCCATGCAGCGCCCACGGCAGCGACATGCCGAAGCGTGGAACCGTGCGAGCGAAGTGATCCGCCGCGCGCCCGAACGGTCGCACCGGCTCGATCAACCACCCTGCGACGCCGCGACGCTTGAGCAGCGGCGGCAGCTTGGGCAGCTCACGAAAATTGGAGCGGGTCACGATCGTCGTCGCCACGATCGTGATCCCCACTCGCTGCGCGCGGGTCATCACCTCGACGCACGCCGCAAAGCTGCCGTCGCGTCCCGTGTGATAGTCGTGCGCGCCCGGGCTCGCGCCGTGGATCGACAGGTGCAGATCGGACAGCCCCGCCGCGACCAGCTGATCGAACAACGCTTCGTCCGCCGCCAGTCGACGCGCGTTGCTCTGCATCCCAACGCTCGCGAACCCCAGCTCGCGCGCGAGCCCAACCAGCTCGAGCAGCTGCGGAGCGAGAGCAGGCTCGCCGCCGACGAAGGTGATCTCGTCGTGATCCCTTCGCAGCTCGATCAGCTCCGCCCGCAGATCGCGAGGCGCAGCCTCGTCGATCCCCGCCTGCGCACAGAAGATACAGACGTTGTCACATTCGTGACCGAGCAAGAGCGTGGCGCGGCGGGAGGGCACGGGCTCGAACAATAATGCAAGAGCCCGGACCAAGGCCCGGGCTCGCTCGACTCATTCAGGTGCGGATGTCACTCTCGATCGAGAGCCGTGAGCGGTCGCCAACCTGATGTTAAAGACCCCCCTCCGGGGGTCACCACGTGCGGTTCGCTCTCAACGAGCCCCGCGAGCAAAGCTCGCGGCGCAACCGAAAACCGTCCGCGGGGGGCTAGGCTAGCCCAACACGCCGTAGTTGCCGAACGGGTGCTGCTCGGCGCGCTGGCTGAAGGTCATCAGCTGCGGGAGCGGCGAGCCGCTGCGCTCGGTCCGACGGAGGTGATGCGCGAGGACCTTGGCCCCGCGCGCCTGCCACTCCTCGGTGACCTTCGAGCCGTCGCCGCGGTTGGCCACGAACACGCTGAGCTGCTCCGTCTCGGCCACGCCGGCGACGCTGCGATCGCGGCGAAGCACGTCGACCTGGAACGCGTCGCCCTCGGGCGTGCGCATGACGACCGCGATCGCACCGAAGCGGACCGGGTGCACCTTCTCGATGCTCCACTTGCCAACGTCGAGATCGCGGGGGACGAGCGCCTCGACGAGCGTCAGCTCGCGCTCGGCCTCGGCGTCACGCACCGCCTCTTCAGCGGTCACGGTCTCGCCTTGCGGCTCGGCTCCGGTCGCGGTCGACTCGGCGTGGGCCGTGCCCACACCCAACAGCCCAACACCAGCGACTGCGGTTGCGATACCGGCAAAGGTGCAAAGGGCCTGACGACGGCCAATCAAGTTACGGTCAGAGGTCGGCTGCTCGTACGCCATGGGACTCCAGCGAAAATGACGCTATCCCGGCTTCGACCCTCACGTCAAGCGAACTTCGATACACCGCCTGGGTCCAGATTTGTGGACGAGGGGCTCCCAAAGCGCGATCGACGACGTCAGCGTCCGCGAGGCCGAGCACGACGAGCGCGAATGTGCCCATCCGAGGACACCGAGGACGCGATCGAGCCCAGCTGTCTCCGGTACACTGCGCGAGCGTGAACCGAAGGTTGAGCTCAGCGCCCGAGCGGCGTCCGGTCTTGCCGCGCGTCGACGCCCGCGGGCCCGGGGCCAAGACGGGGACCAAGGCGCTGATCAAGGTTGGCTACGCCTGCAACGAGCACTGCTCGTTTTGTCACACCCTCGAGGTCCGCCACATCCAGGGCTCGACCGCGGAGATCGACGCGAAGATCCGCCGCGCTGCCGAGCTCGGCCACGCGATGGTGGTGCTCTCGGGCGGCGAGCCAACCATCCGTCCCGAGCTGACCCACTGGGCTTCGCTGACGGCCTCGCTCGGGCTCGACTTCGGGCTGGTGACCAACGGGCAGATGCTCGCGTACCCCGAGGTGGTCGAGAAGCTGGTCGCTCGGCGGCTGCGCTACGTGTACCTCTCGCTGCACGGCGGCACCCGCAAGATCCACAACTTGATGGTTCGCAGCGATGCCTTCGACGCCGCCTACCAGGCCGTCCGCAACCTCTCCGGCCGCGGGCTCGACTTCTCGGTCAACTGCGTGATCACGCGCCACAACGTCGAGCACCTCCAGGGTCTGGTCGACGCGCTGCTGCCCTATCCCGACGTGGCCGTGAAGTTCTCGATGGTCGAGCCCAAAGGCGGCGGCGACAAGCTCTTCGATCATCTGATGCCGCGCGTCGAGTTGGTCGCCGAGCGCGTGATGCAGGCGATCGACTATGGCGATCGCCGGGTCGCCGAGCTCGGCCAGCCCGGCCCCAGCTTCAGCCACGGCGCGATCCCGCTGTGCCTGATGCCGGGCTATGAGCACCGCTTCGACGACCTCAAGACCCACGCCTACCGAACCATGATCGAGGTCGGCGAGCCCGACTTCTTCCCGGTCGACGATCTCAACAAGACCCACCCCGATCCGTGCCGCGGCTGCGCGCTGCAGGGCCCGTGTCCGGGCCTCTATAACGGATACAACGAGGTCTACGGCGCGACCGAGGTCCGGCCGCGTCGCGATCGGCCGCGCTCCAACTCGTTCAACTACAAGCTCGAGAAGCTGGTCAGCCTCGCGTTCGACGGCCGCTCGCACGAGGCGTGTCCGTTGCAGAACGGTCTCGGCGTCACGCCCTGGGATCGCGGCCGCGATCTCTACGTCCGCAACGGCCAGCGCATCGCTCGGTTCCGGGCCGAGAGCCGCGACTTCTCCGATCGCGAGATCATCGAGATCAAGCACGAGCGCGGCCAGCTCTACCTCGACGCCTCGAACAAGCCCGCGCCCGACGACTTCGCCCGCGATCTCGTGCAGCTGGTCCGCAGCCCGCTGTGCGAGGGCTGCCCGAGCCGAGCCGAGTGCACGGGGATGTTCGAGCCGCTGTTCGAGGACGTGTTCACGCGCGATGACGCCAGGGTCCGCGAGCTGCTCGCGACCCTGCGCGGCGACGTGCTCGAGCTCGGCTGCGGCGAGGGCCCGTACGTGGAGATCCTCGCGCCGCTGGCCGAGACCGGCAGCATCCGCTACCTCGGCGTCGACCCCGATGCTGACGCGATCGCCAGGTTGGCCGCGCGCTGGGGGACCGTGCCCGGGGCGACCCTGCTGTGCAGCGACGCCGAGCAGCTCGAGCTCGAGCCCGAGCAACGCTTCGATCACCTGGTGATCCTGCGCGCCTGGAACCACCTGCGCGAGCCCGATCGCACGCTCGAGCGCCTACTCCCGCACCTGCGCCCCGGCGGCAGCCTGATCGTGGTCGACAACGTCGCGTTCGGGCTGGCTCGCACGCGCGAGCAGAGCGAGCGGGCCGAACGTTCGCGCGCGGGCCTCGAGCACTACCGCAACGACTCCAGCGTGGACGCCCTGCGGACCCTCGCGCCCTTTGTCGAGCGCTTTGGGCTGGTCGAGCAGGAGCACCGCCCCGTGGGTCCGAGCACCAGCAATCAGTGGCTGCTTCGGCTTGGCGTCGGCGCAGCCCAAGGGTACCCTCGCGCGCAAACCTGACTTCTCGAGCCGCCGGGTAGCAAGCAATGAGCGCCGACAAGCAAACTTCTTTCAATGACATCCCCGAAGCCCTGGTCAGCGTCTCCGAGACCGAGCGCTCGGTGAGCATGATCCTCGACGCCGAGCTCTACCCGCTGCAAGCGGTCTACGGCGCGAGCTATGTGTTCCTCGATCGTTGCTACGTGTTCCTCGACAAGCCGGCCGCAGGCCAGCTGCGCGTGACCTTGAGCGCCAAGCAGACCGTCGAAGAGAACGAGGCGCTGCGTCAGCTGATCGGTCAGTTCGCCAACGAGCTGCTCTCGTGCGCGTGGCGGCATCAGGTCACGCAGGACAACCGCGTGGCGATCGAGACCGTGACCGTGCAGGCGATCGCCGGAGCGATGGGCGAGCCCTCGCTCGACGACCTCGCCGACTTCGACTTCACCGACGAGGCGCTCGACGATCCGCTCGGCATCGCCCAGTCGTGGGAGGAGAAGCACGGCCGCAAGACTCCCGCCGGTGGCGAGGGAGGCGAGGAGGCGTCGGCGTGAAGGAGCTGCGCTTTCATCGCGAGATCTACGCCGGCGAGGCCATCGATCAGGCCGTCAAGACCTGGGGAGCCTTCGCCGAGTTCGAGCTGAGCGAGAGCGACCAGCACTGGATCGTCAAGCTCACGCCCAAGCACGAAGCCGCGGCCGCCCGGATCATCGGCGAGTTCGGCAACTACGTGCTCGGCCTGACCGTCGATCGTGGAGGCGTGTGACATGAAATTGATCAACCTCTCGGAGATCAAGCCCCGCTCCGGCACCCAGGCGTTCTTTCGCTGGCGGCAGATCGGCGACGACGCGATCGTCGTCACCAGCCTCGAGGGCAACTGGCTGATCCTCACTCGCGAAGAGTTCACCCAGTTCGCCCGCGGCGAGGTCCCGCCCGATTCGCCGCTGCATCAGCGCCTGCTCGACAAGAATCTCCTGCGCAGCACCTTCGACGTGCAGGCCGCGGCCGAGCGCGTCAAGGCGCGCAAGTACTTCGTGCACGGCGGCCCGCTGCTGCACGTGATGGTCGTGACGCTGCGCTGCAACGAGACCTGCGTCTACTGCCACGCGTCGCGGGCCAACATGGACGCGGTCGAGACCGACATGTCGCCCGAGACCGCGCGCAAGGCCGTCGACCTCGCGCTGTCGAGCACCAACGGGTTCGTGACGATCGAGTTCCAGGGCGGCGAGCCGCTGGTCAACTTCCCGGTCGTCAAGGAGATCATCGAGTACGCGACCGAGCGCAACAAGGAGATCGGCAAGCGCCTCGAGTTCACGATGGTGTCCAACTTCTCGCTGCTCGACGAGGAGAAGCTCGCCTATCTGCTCGAGCACAAGGTCCAGCTGTGCACCAGCATCGACGGACCCGAGGAGCTGCACAACGCCCAGCGCAAGCTGCCGCAGACCCACAACGCATTCCAGGCTGCGGCCAAGTGGATCAAGCGCGTCAACGAGGCCTACATCGAGATCGGCCTCGACCCGACGCTCTACCACGTCGAAGCGTTGATGACGACGACCAAGGCCACGCTCGACAAGTACAAGGAGGTCGTCGACACCTACGTCGGGCTCGGCTGCAAGACCATCTTCCTGCGTCCGATCGATCCGTTCGGCTTTGCCGAGCGAGCCCGCCTGCGGCTCGAGTACCCGCGCAGCGCGTACCTCGAGTTCTACCGCAACGCGGTCGACTACATGATCGAGCTCAACAAGCAGGGCGTGGAGATCCTCGAGCGCTACGCCGCGATCTTCCTGACCAAGATCCTCCGTGGTGAGGACCCCAACTTCCTCGACAACCGCAACCCGGCGGGGGCCGGCATCGGCCAGCTCGCCTACAGCTACGACGGCAACGTCTACACCTGCGACGAGGGCCGGATGCTCGCGGCCTCGCAGGACAGCACCTTCTTGCTCGGCACCGTCGACACCCCGTATCGCAAGATCGTCGGGCACGAGACTGTCCGCGCGATGGTGATCGCCACCAACCTCGACCAGCAGCCCGACTGCGTAAATTGCGCGTACAGCCCGTACTGCGGAACGAACGCGGCCTACAACTACAAGGCCCAGGGCTCGATCTTCGGCCGCATGCGCGACAACAACGTCTGCGCCGTGCACAAGGGCATTCAGGACTACCTGTTCGAGAAGCTGGCCGAGAATGACCCCGAGGTCCTGAAGATCTTCGACCGCTGGACCACCATTCGGCCCCGCGAGCATTTCGTGCAGGAGCCCGGCCAGGCGTAATTTCGCACATCGAAGTGCGCATACACCACCACGGTCCACCCGATTGAACCCGTCTGATCATCCGCGACAAGACCCTCGCGGTCATGATAGTCTGCGAACCAAGCGCTGAGACCTTCTCCTGAAAGGTAACGTACCGATGGCAAACGACCGCGATTCGAAGAACCCCGCCGAGCTCGAGCTTCCCGTGTTCGGGCGCAAAGCCAGCCCTCTGCTCAACTCGGAACAGCGCGAGATCTCGGACAATGCGGTCGCGTTTGCCGACACCTCGCGCTCGGTTGCGATGTTCGACGCCCCCGGCGATCCCGGCCACGGCTCGCACGGCTCGCACGGTTCGCACGGCAGCCACGGCTCGCACGGCAGCCACGGCTCGCACGGCAGCCACGGCTCGCACGGTTCCCACGGCAGCCACGGCTCGCACGGCTCGCACGGTTCCTGGTAGTCGCCGTCGCGAAGCGCTTTGGGCCGGCCGACGGTTGCGTCGGTCGGCCAACCGCAATTCCCTGACCCTCTGGAGTTGATCGATGCTGGATCACGCCAAGCCGCCGGAGCCGGACGAGACGATCGCCGAACGGATCTCCACTCGCGCGGCGCGGGTCCACATCCTCACGGGAGCGATCTGCAACAACAACTGTGTGTTCTGCATGGAGGAGGATCGCGAGCAACGCTACGTGACCAACTCGCAGACCACCGACGAGACCGTCCGCTGGATCCTCTCGCAGCACGATCAGTTCGAAGAGGTCTGCTTCACCTCCGGTGAGCCGACCACCAACCCGCGCCTCCACCACTGGGTGAAGATGGCCAAGGACGCGGGCGCTCGCTGCATCTCGATGATGACCAACGGCCGCGCGCTCAGCCACGAGCAGTACGCCAAGCGACTGATCGCGCTCGGGATGAACCGCTTCTACATCTCGATCCACGGCCACACCAAGAAGCTCCACGAAGGCCTCACGCGCACGCCCGGCTGCTTCGAGCAGACCGTCGGAGGCCTCGACACCATCGCCAAGTTCAAGCGCTACGGGATCGAGCTGCACACCAGCACGGTGATCACCAAGCGCAACCTCCCGCACATGGCCGACATCTACCGGTTCCTGCGCTCGCACGGCGTGGACCAGGTGGTGTTCAACGTCATGCAGGCCAACGGGCGGGCCGACACCTACTTCGATCTGATCTTCCCGACCTACGTCGAGATCGCCGACGTCGCCCGCAAGTTCCTCGACGAGCAGCGCGAGCACGAGGATCCGGTCCACGCGGTGCTGGTCGACATCCCGCTGTGCACGACCGAGGGCGTGCCTGACATCAACCGCGGCTACGTCGAGAACTACGTGCACTACGAGCACGAGGACACCTACGGGCTGCTCGACGAGGAGCTGCTCGCCCAGCGGACCGGCGGCAAGTCGGGTGAGCTCGTGCAGATCCGCCGCAGCGATCTCGACGACAACGCCCGGCACAAGCGAGCCGAGTGCAAGCAGTGCAAGTACGACTCGGTCTGCGAGGGCGTGTGGGGCAACTACCTGCGCCGCCGCGGCTGGGCCGAGTTTTCGCCGGTCGCGAGTTAATCAATCGAGATCGGCGGCGCCCACTCTTCGCCGTGGCGCCGGGGCTCGGCGTCGGGCACCAGCGCCTCGAACTCGTTGTCGAGCTCGAGCGCATAGTCGGCGTAGATGTCTTTGATGCTCCAGTCGATCTCGCCGGCTTCGTTGGCGATCGAGAGTGACCATGGGTCCTCGGGCTTGACCCGCAGCGCGACGGTCACGAACTGCACGATGAACGGCTCGGGCCGCCCCTCGACCTCGACGCGCAGGATCATCGTCCAGGCCGGCTCGCTGCTGAGACCCTCCGCGACCGCGCCATCACGCAGGACCGCGCGCAGCTTCTCGAGCGTCGCAGGCGGCAGCGTGGCGATTGGCTCACGGGTCTCGAGATCGCAGATGTCCACGCGGGTGATCCGATCGGCCGCGACCAGCAGCGCCTCTGCGGTGTTCTCGATCGGCTCGGGCTCGGACTCCATCACCACGCGCGGCGCCGGATCGCTCGTCGTCGGCACGCTCGGCGTAGCGCAGGCGAGCGAGCACAGCAGCGCGAGGATGAGCGAGGCGCGACGCAGCATCGCGCTCATTCAACCGCAGCGCCGTGGGTATAGGCAAAGTGCCCGCTGACATCCGGCTCGAGCCCGAGCGCCTGCGCGTACCAGCGATACTCCAGCGCGTACACGCCCTGGTCGACGTACATGTACCAGCGCTTGCCGACCCGCTCGAGGTTGGCGCCCATGCCTGGCGGCGCGCCGTAGACCGTGATTCCGGCCGCGCGACCGAGCCGGGCCATGTACGAGTCGCCGAGGATCACCTCGCGAAACTCCTCGACGATCTGCGCCGCGCTGAGCCTGCGAACATGCTCGTCGGCGCGGACCGTGAGCGGCGTGTCGGCGTCGCCAGCCTTGGCGGCCGCGCGAGCCATGCGGCGATAGAGCGTGGTCGCGTAGCAGCCCCAGATCTTCGCGATGGCCCCACGCGCGAACGCGGCCGCGAAGTGCTCGCGCTCCGGCATGTTGGCCGGCGAGAAGTCCTTGGTGCGCCCGTCCTTGTCGGCCGGATCGCGCTGCGGCGAGCCGGCGTAGCGGCGCCCCTCATCGGTGTTGACGAGGATCGGCCCGCCCGCCCACGCATGCGAGAACACGTGCAGCGCGAGCAGGCTGCCGGGGCTGCGCCGGCCGAGCTCGATGATGTGTCGGTACACATGCACGATCGAGATCGAGTCGTCGGTGCGGCGCTTCTCGTTGGCATCTTCGTCGAGCAGCGGCCCGAGGTGCGTGGGCACGCTGCCTTGCACCGCACGATCGCACTCGTGCCAGCCGCCGTCGGCGGCGAGCTGCTGGATACGCTCGCCGGTCTCGAAGTCGAACAGCGTGACGATCGTG
>DATLLB010000124.1:0-4369 GCA_035538075.1 Enhygromyxa sp. | reverse complement strand
CGCCCGGCGAGCGCAAGCGCTGGCAGCTCGGCGCCGCGCTGGCCGATGAACCATCGCTGCTGCTGTGCGATGAGCCTGGCAACCACCTCGATGCTCACGGTCGCGCGCTGCTGCTCGCTGCGCTGCGCGAGTTCGTCGGCGTCGGCGTCATTGTCAGTCACGATCGCGACCTGCTCGACGCGCTGTGCAGCGCGATCGTGTTTGTCGATCCCGGCGGCAAGCTCGAGCAGCGGCCGGGCAACTACACGGACGCGCTCGCGCAGCGCGAGGCTGAGCGCGCCCATCAGCGCGGGCAGTGGGAGCTCGCCCGTCGGACCGAGCGACGGCTGGCCAACCAGGTCCAGGCCGCCCGCGAACGCGAGGCCAGCACGATGCGCAGTCGACGAGTCTCGTCGCGCAAGCGTGATCATCGCGATCACGACGCCAGCTCGTCGGCCCGCAAGTATCGGGCTCAGACCGCGGAGGCCAGCGCCACCGCGAGTCTGCGTCGCACGCTCTCGGCCCACGATCGTGCGCGCGCGAGCGTGGAGCAGCTCGAGATCGATCACCGCCACGTTGGCGAGCTGTTCGTCGACTGGGAGCCGCCGCGCAAGACCGTGCTGCTGAGCCTCACGCCCGACGACCTGCCCGACTATGCACCGCACCCCGGCACGCGCTTGCCGGACGATCGCCCGGTGGTGATCCGCCGCGACGATCGCATTCACGTCGCGGGCCTGAACGGCTCGGGCAAGAGCAGCCTGCTGCGAGCGCTGGTCGCCCGAGCGAGCGCGAGCCTCGGATCCGAGCGCATCCTGTGGATGCCGCAGGAGCTCGAAGCGGACGCCCGCCGCGAGCTGCTCGTGCAGCTGCAGCAGCTCGACACCCGCGCGCGCGGGCAGATCGAGGTGGTTGGTGGGCTCGTCGAGCACCAGCAGCCACGCCCGTCGTGCGAGGCCGTCGAGCGGATGGTCCACGACTATCCGGGCGCGCTGCTGATCAGCAGCCACGATCGCACATTCGCCCAGCAGCTCACGCGCACGCGCTGGCAGCTCTGATCACCGAATCCAGCGAGGCGCGACGAGTCGCCGACGTCCATCGTGCGCGAGCGGGACGTCGGGCTCGTCGAGCGCCTGCCGATCCCACAATTGGCAGGTGACCTGTTTGTGCTTGGTGTCGAGCGCCTCGCAATAATTGGTGAACTTGCAGCGCCGCACCTCGGCGCCGCGACCGAGCCGCATCTTCAGCCACCAGTCCGGATCCGCGAGGCTCTGCCGCGCGGCCGCGATGATGTCGGCTTGCTGCTCGCGCAGGATCGCCTCGGCCTGCGCAAACCCGTTGATGCCTCCGGCGGCGACGACCGGCGCAGCGTGACCAGCTCCACGCACCGCCGCGCGAATGCCTGCCGCGAGCGGCACGTTGCGGCCGAACGGTCCGCGCGCGTCGGAGTAGACCGTCGGCATGCACTCGTAGCCGCTCGGCCCGGTGTACGGATAGACGGCCTCGCCGACCTTGGGCTGCTGCGCGTCGTCGAACTTGCCGCCCTTCGACACGCTCAGGAAGTCCATGCCCGCGCCCGCGAACGCGACCGCGAAGCGCTCGGCGTCGCTAAGATCGCTGCCGCCGGCGATCACCTCGTCGCCGAGGAATCGACAGCCGAGCGCATAGTCGCGACCGACTTCGGCCCGCGCGGCCGCGTAGACCTCGAGCGGCAGTCGCAGGCGGCCCTCGATCGATCCGCCGTAGCCGTCGTCGCGCGTGTTGGTGCGCGACAAGAAGCTGGCCATCGTATACGCGTGGGCATAATGAAGCTCGACGCCGTCGAACCCAGCCGTGCGCGCGCGCGCGGCCGCGGCCGCGAACAGCCCCGGTAGCGTCTCGGGCAGGCGGCGAATGTGCTCGAGCTGCAGATCGGTGACCTGCTCGCGATAGCCATGATTGAGGTCACGCAGCTCGCGGGCGCTCAGCACTGCTTCGTGCAGCGCCGCGTCGCCACTCGCGAGCAGCTCCCGTACGCGCTGCTCGGGCGCGTCGTGCCATTGCGCGTCGTCGAGCCGCTCCGCCAGGCGAACGCGGTGCTCGTCGGTGATCGCCAGAAATCGCGCGAAGAAGCGATCGGCCGGCGGCCGCCGCTTGACCGCGAGGAAGTCGATGCATTGAATCAGCAGCTTGGTCTCGCCCTCGCTCGCCTCGCGCACGGCCTCGACCAATTCGCGCAACCCAGCAATGAACCGATCATCCCCGATGCGCAGCAACGGCCCCGAGGGCACGTCGCGGATCCCGGTGGCCTCGACCACGATCGCGCCCGGCTTGCCCTCGGCGAAGCGGCGATACCAGGCGATCACGTCGGGCGTCACGAACCCGTGCTCGGTCGCTCGCCACGGCACCATCGCCGGCACCCACGTGCGCGTGGCCAGCCGCAGCGGGCCGACCTCGATCGGCGAGAACAACTTGCTCTCGATCACCTGTTCGACGCTCGGCCACTGCGTGGGAGCAATCGAGTGACGAATGCGCTCGGCCGGTGTCCACATCTGGTCATGCCCCCCGCGACCGTCGTGCACTGAGCCGCACGGCGGCCGCTTCGCGGCCGGACGCTCGCTTCGCGAGCTAGCGGATCAGTTCGTAGACTTCGGCCGCTGGCGTGGCCCCCCAAAGGGGGGCTTGATTGGCTTGCGCGCATACCCCTGGTAGGTCAGGTGCCCGGCAAAAACGAAACCGAGTGGCGAGCGAGCACCACGCCTTCGCCCATCACGATCTCGCTGCCCCAGCGCTCCAGCCACAGCACGTCGCGTGCGCCCGCGCGATAAATGTAAGTACCCACGCGCGAGCCTGTCGGCCGCCCGTGCTCGCCGACCGCGGCCACGCTAGCCTGGCCGCGACGCGAGAGCGCATACATGCGCGGATCATCGCGACGGGGCTGGACGTTGCGCGGCGGCTCGCCGGCGAGGCCGTGACCAATCACCGGCTCGACGGCATACCAATCGTCACTGTCGCGCGATCCGATCAACCAGCGCTTGCGCTCGCCGTCGGCCATGATTGCGACGACCGTGGTGGTCGAGCCTTCGCGCAGGCGCAGGATGCCTTCGACCACGAAGTCACCCTCGACGCGCTGGCCTGCCGCTTCGATCAGGATCACATCACCAATTCGCAGTCCGTCGATGTCCAATTCTTCTGCGCTCCGCGGGGCGTTGCCGCCGGCTGCCACCATACCGCCGCCGCTCGACAGCGAAGCTTCGAGTCGCTCGGCCACGCGCGCACGCACCTTCTTGATCGAGTCGTTGTCCGATGGCGTGCCGTTGGCCGCTGCGAGCGCCAAAGGTGCTTCGCCTTGTTCGAGCGCTCGACTGTTGTCACCCCAATCGCGCAGACGCCGAGCAGCGAGGACGCCGACCCAGAAGGCACCGGCGATGGTCATGGCGGCGAGCAGGCTGGGGACGGCGAAGACCATGGTGGTGTTGGCGGGATGTGAGCGGACCCCGAGAACGACAGTGCACACCGACGTGACTCGGGGCGCCGGCCAATCATACAACCGTTTCCGCCGGTCGGCTTGCCTTGACGGTCCGGGCGCTGCGTAGATACAAGCCTCGGGGCGTCGCGCCGGGTTCACCGCCCGCTGGTCCGCGGCTGCCAGCGAGCACGTGAATGCAACCGACTGCCTGGGAACCTGAAGGGGTCGAAGCCCTGCTCGATTCGAAGGGGACGCTGGCCGACCCTGCGGCGGTCAGCGGGCTCGACCTTCGCAGCTATTACAAGAAGCTCGTCGCGGCGCGGGTGCTCGATGTCAAGCTCGGGCGCCTCGAGCTGCCGATGTGGGCCTCGGCCGCCGGCGAAGAGGCGGTCAGCGTGGCGGTCGGCGATCTGCTCGGCGCGCACGATTGGGTGTTCGTCGGCAACCGCGACGCGGCGATCGGCTTGATCCGCAAGATGCCGGTGCCGGAGCTGCTGCGACAGCTGCTCGGGCACCCGAGCGCCGAGACGCTCGGCCGCAACCTCCCGGGCTCGATCCACTCGGAGAGCTGCAGGATCATCGGCGCCGGCGAGGGGCTCGGCATCAACCTCGGGCTCGCGCTCGGGCATGCGCACGGACAGGCGTTGTTCGGACGCGGACGCGCGACCGTGGTCGTGTTCGGCGAAGGCATCACCACGACCGGCACCTTTCATGAAAGCGTCGCGCTGGCGCTGACCCACGACGCGCCGCTGGTGTTCGTGTGCAAGTCGCAGATCTGGCCCGAAGGCGCGCCGCCGGAGGCTGGCTTGCTCGGCGACAGCGTGGCCGAGCGCGCGCGTGCGGCCGGCTTGTGGTCGCGTCGCTGCGACGGGGCCGATGCGCTCGGTGTCCGTCGATCGATCGGCGCGGCCCTGCATCGCGCACACGACGGGGCCGGGCCCAGCC
>DATLLB010000123.1:0-6754 GCA_035538075.1 Enhygromyxa sp. | reverse complement strand
ATCTGGCCGAGCTCGAGCAGGAGGCCGCCGCCGAGCGGGCCAAGCTCGAGGATCTGCGCAAGCAGGTGACCGCGGCGGGCGAGCAGCTCGACCAGACGCTCGCGGCCGTCGACCCGCGCAAGACCCTGCAGCAGGAGTGGGACGACGAGCGCAAGGCCGCGGGGCTCTCGACCATCCGCGACGTCCGCTTCGAGGATGGACCGAAGGAAGCGCGCGTGGTCGTCGAGCTCGACGGGCCGGTGATCTACGACGCCAGCAGCCTGACTCCGACGATGACCATGCTCGAGCTGCGCGACGTTCGGATCCCGACCGCGCTCGAGCGCAGCCTCGACACCACCAGCTTCGCCGGGCCGATCGATCGCATCACCAGCTTCCGCGAGGGCGACGACGTGAAGATCGTGGTCGCCTCGACCGGCAGCGAGTCGGGCATCGAGCTCGACCGCAAGGCCAACCGGCTGATCTGGAAATTCCCCAAGCAGGCGCGCGACGACGCGGCGGTGCTGGCCGCACGCGGGCCCGAGCCCGAGCAGGACGCCGAGCAAGCGGAGTCCGTGCTGCCCGAGCGCACCGAGGTCGTGAGCCTCGCCGGCAACAAGGTGTCCGGCTTCTCGACCCCGCCCGTGTTCGCGGCCCGGCCCGGGACCAACGTCGGCAGCCGCAGCCGCTGGCGTGGCGAGCGGATCGACATCGAGCTGCAGGACGCCCCGATCAAGGACGTGCTGCTGCTGTTCTCCGACATCGGTCGCGTCAACATCATCGCCGGGCCCGAGGTCCAGGGCAGCGTGACGATGAAGCTGTCGGCGGTGCCGTGGGATCAGGCGCTCGACATCATCCTGCGCTCGCTCAACCTCGGCATGGTCCAGGAGGGCAACGTGATCCGCGTTGCGACCCAGGCCGGACTCGAGGAGGAGCGCCGCAAGGCGATCGAGGAGGCCAACGCCCAGGTCCAGCTCAAGCCGCTCGAGACCCGGTTGATCCCGCTCTCGTACGCGACGGTCGGCGACATGCTGCCGAAGGTTCAGAGCGTGCTCAGCTCGCGTGGCTCGGTCACGCCCGACTCGCGCACCAACACGCTCATCGTGATGGACGTGGCCGAGAACATCGCCCTGGCCGAGTCGCTGCTGCGCCAGCTCGACACCCAGACGCCGCAGGTCCTGATCGAGGCGCGCATCGTCGAGGCCCGCACCAACTGGCTGCGCCAGCTCGGCATCCAGTGGGGCTTCGACTTCATCGCCAGCCCCGGCACCGGTAACCCGACCGGCCTGCTGTTCCCCAACTCGATCGGTGTCGCTGGCGGCTCGGGCAGCAACCAGTCGCCGACGCGCGGTCTGATCCTGCCGGGCGCGGCCGCCAACCCCAACTACGCGGTCGACCTGCCGGCCCCGGTCTCGACCGGCACCGGTGGTGCGATCGGCTTCTCGTTCGGCAGCCTGTCGGGCAACCTCAACACCAACCTGCGGCTCTCGGCCGCCGAGGACGAGGGCGAGGTCCGCATCATCTCGGCGCCGAAGATCGTCACGCTCGACAACACCGAGGCGCAGATCGAGCAAGGCGTGCAGATCCCGATCAGCCAGGTGTCGGCGCAGGGCGTCAACACTCGCTACGTCAACGCGACGCTGGGCCTGCGCGTGACCCCGCACGTGACCAACGAGGGCGCGGTCTTGCTCGAAGTGCAGGTGCAGAAGAACGAAGCCGACTTCGTCAACACCGGGGCCCGCGGCGATCCGACGATCTTGACCAAGTCGGCGCAGAGCCAGCTGCTCATCACCGACGGCGACACCGCGGTCATCGGCGGCATCTACACCCGCAACCAGGCCGTCAACGTCTCGCAGGTGCCCTGGTTCGGCAGCATCCCGATCATCGGGTGGTTCTTCAAGAACAAGGTCGAACGCGACGACCGCTCGGAGATGCTGATCTTCCTGACGCCGCGCATCGTCAACCGCTCGACCTCGATCGGCGGCTAGTTTCGCCCCCCGCGGCCGCTTCGGTGTGAGCCGCGGGCGGCCGTTCGGCCCTCTTCAGCTACTTGCTACGCTGTGGTTGTGAGCGGGCCGCGACCGATCTTCTTGCTCGGCATGATGGGCGCTGGGAAGACCAGCGTCGGTCGCACGCTCGCGACTCGACGCCGCTCCACGTTCATCGATCTCGACGATCGCATCGAGCGGCTGTTCGGGACTTCGATCGCGCGGCTGTTCGAGCACGGCGAGGATTATTTTCGCGCGTGTGAGCGCGCGGCCTTGCGGAGCTTGCTGCGCGAGCCCGGCTTCGCTGGCGCTGCGGTCGTCGTTGCGACCGGCGGCGGAATCGTCATCGACGCCGCCAACCTCGACGACATCGAGGCCGTCGGTGTGCTGGTGTACCTCGAGCTGGCGCCAGCGCAGTTGGCCGCGCGGCTCTCGAACCCGGAGCAACTCGCCGTGCGACCGTTGCTCGAGCGCGATCCCACAGCGCTCGAACATCGGCTGACGACGCTGCTGCGAGCACGCGAGCAGGCCTATCGGCGGGCGAGCGTGGTCGTGGACGCCGACGCGACGCCCGATGAGGTCGCTGCTCGCGTCGAGCGAGCCCTGTTCCCTCGCTGAGGTCGCACAGAACCGCCGGTGTGCTTGCAAGTGCGACCCGACTCGCGCGCGAGTCGATGCGCGCTTGCCCTCGGGCCCATCAGCGCGATAAGACGCCGGTGCGATCGAGCCCCCACCACGGACTCAGAGCAGTCATGACGCAGGCAGGCCAACGAGCAACGGAGAAGCGCAAGCCCATCGCGCTGCACGTCGCCGTCCCCACCGAAGACGAGAGCTACCCGGTGTTGATCGGGCCGGGCTTGCTGGCCCGGCTCGGCCACGAGCTGCGCCGCAGTCACGCGAGCGCGCGACGAGTGGCGTTGATCTCCGACGAGAACGTGATGCCGCTCTACGGCCCGGCGGCGCGCGCCAGCCTCGAGGCCGAGGAGCTCGAGGTCCACTGCTTCACGGTCCCGGCCGGCGAGCGCAGCAAGAGCATCGAGCAGCTGCTGCGCTTGGTCGAAGGCATGGTCGGCGCGCAGATGGGCCGCCGCGACGTGGTCGTGGCGCTCGGCGGCGGCGTCGTCGGTGACCTCGCGGGCCTGGCTGCGGCGCTGTTCATGCGTGGCGTGGCGCTGATGCAATGCCCGACCTCGCTGCTCGCTCAGGTCGACTCGTCGGTCGGTGGCAAGGTCGCGATCGATCTCGCGGCCGGCAAGAACCTGTTCGGCGCGTTCCACTTTCCGACCGTCGTGCTCATCGATCCCGAGGTCCTGCAGACGCTGCCCGACCGCGAGCTCGGCTGTGGTCTGGCCGAGATGCTCAAGCACGGCGCGCTGTTCTCCCGCGAGCACTTCAACCAGGTGATCGCGGCGGCCGACGACATCTACGCCCGCGACACCGACGTGCTCGCGCGCATGGTCGCCGCGTCGATCGGGCTGAAGGCCGCGTGCGTCAGTCGAGACCCGCGCGAGCAGGGCGAGGCCGGCAAGGGTCGCGTGGTGCTGAACCTCGGCCACACCGTCGGTCATGCGCTCGAGCTGATGTCGAACTTCGAGCTCGCGCACGGCGAGGCGGTCGGGCTCGGCCTGCTCGCGGCGGCCCGGCTCTCGGATCGCAAAGACTTGGCCAAGACCGAGGAGGGCGAGCCCAGCCTCGAAGAGCAAATGTTGGCCGCGCTGCGAGCCGTGCGGCTCCCGACCGCGCTCGACGAGTGGCTGACCGACGAGCGGGCCGACCGCCTCGAGGCCACGCTCGCCAACGACAAGAAGCGCACGTATGCGAGCATCTCCTACGTCGCGCTCTCGCGGATCGGCGAGCCGGCCGTGGTCTCGCTGTCGCCCGCCGAGATCGTGTCTTTGTTGCGAGATTCGAAGCCGCGAGGGTAGGCTGATGCGGGTGCCCGACTCGTGTTGACGACGTCGGTGTCACTCGGGAGCTCTCGCCATGGTCTTCGCGGCTGAACGTCGTCGTCAATCTCGCATGGGTCTCGTCGCAGGGCTCGTCGCCCTCGCAGCCGCCAGCGCGTGCGTGCAGGAGCAGGACTACCTGAACGTGGAGCGTGCGGTGTGGTTCGCCGATCGTGACGACTGCACGCTGACCGCGGACGGCGAGATCCCGCTGGCGATGACCGTCGACGTGTCGTTCCAGACCCGCATCGCGATGGGCTTCGTGGTCGCCAACCATCAGACGCCCAACGCCGGCAGCAACAGCGGCATCGACGACAGCCAGATCGAGGTCGAGACCGTCGAGGTTCGGCTGACCTACTCCGGCGGGGCGATCCCCAACGCCGAGTTCGAGATGCCGGTCCCGAACAACTCGATCTTCGGCGGCGACGAGCTGGCGTTCCTGGTCCAGGCGCCGACCGAGGTCACCGAAGCCATCCGCGCGAGCCTGACTCCCGGGCAATTCGAGACGCTCGAGATGGAGGTCGTGTTCGTCGGTCGCAAGTACGGCGCGTCGGGTGGCAAGGCGCTCGGCGAGGTCAAGACGCGCGCCTACACCTACCCGTTCGACATCTGCATGGGTTGCCTCGCCGACTGCACCTGCTTGGGTGAGTGCTCGGGCTGTTTGTGCCCGACCCAGATCGCGTTCGATGGCACCTGTGGGTTCGCGCAAGGCCTGTCGGTGATCAGTCCCGAGTGCCTCGTCGATGGCTCAGACGAGACCGGCGGCTGAGCCATCGAGTGTGACGATCACGGCTGCGGCGGGCACAGGAACTCGGCCTCGACCTCGCCGACCTCGAGCAGCGCGTCGCAGGAGGCGTTGCACAGCTCGATGCGATCGAGCGCGCCGTCGGGGTCGCTGAACATCCAGCCGTCACCCTGCTCGCAGCTGTCGAGCTGCGGGAGCACTTCGCCGTCGATCGAGATCACCAGCTGATCGACGCCGCTCGGGGCCTCGCCGAGCTGCACGCCGCAGCTGACCGAGGCGGCGATGTCATCGAGCGCGGTCATCAGCGCGTCGGCGTTGCGAGCGTCGTAGAAGCCGACCTCACCCGGCTGCGGCACCCCGCCCAGCTGCGCGACCTCGTCGAGCTTCGCGCGCGGGGTGGTGAAGGGGTGCTCGCTGACCTCTTCGATGTCGATGCCGATCACGTAGGTCGGGATCCCGGCCCGCTCCCAGGCGTCCGCGACCAGCAGCGGCAGATCCTCGTCGTATTGATCGAAGCGATCGAGCCCCTCGGCGCCGAGACTGCAGTTGGCGGCCCCGTCGGTCACCAGGATCATCGCCGCCGGTAGCCCGTCGCCGAGCGACTCGAGGTGTGCGAGCGCGGTCGCGATGCCGGCCGCTGCCGGGGTCGCACCATAGATGCTCATGCTCTGCGCCGCCGGGATCGCCGACATGATCGCCGCCGCGTTGCCGAGCGCGACCTCGACCTCCGGTAGATCGTGGACCAGACAGGCGCCGGAGTAGCTCTGATCGGCCTCGACCGCCGGGAACAAGCTCAGGCCCATGCTCATCCCGTCTTGATACTGCGCCGTGATGCTGTCGACCGTGGCGTGGAGGCTGGCCCAGCGCGTGACCTCGGCCGTCTGCGGCATCCCGTCGTCGTCCCACGTGTAGTTGACCATGCTGCGCGACTTGTCGAGCACCAGCATCACATTGGGCGGCACCGTGTTGGCGATCGCCGTGGTCGTCTCGCAGGTCGGCGGGTCGTTCTCCTCGTCCTCACCTTCATCGGGATCCGGCAGGTCGGGTACCTCACCGCCGGTCTCGTCGTCCTCTTCATCGATCGAGATGCCATCGTCATCTCCGATCACGTCGCCGCTTGGATCATCGATGCAGCCCGTCAGCAGCGTCGCGCCGGCGAGAGTGGACAAGGAGGTGGTCAGGACTCGGCGAAGGTCGAACATCGGAGTTGCTCGCACGCCCCACGATTGAGCAAAGTCCGGGCCACAGCTCTGCGAGCCCCCAATCGAGCGATGTCGTGGCCCTTGCCGCTTTTCCTCCACCTCGACCGCATCGATCCGGCCATCACCGTCGCCACCCAGCACTGACATTTGGGCCGACCGGTGATCCCCTCACGACGCCGTCGATCCTCCGCGTCACCACATGCGCGCCAGCACGAAGCGAAACCCCCCAAGGCCCGCCGAAGCAAACGAAAACCCCCAAGGACCGCCGAAGCAAAACGAAAAACCACGACCGCCCGCCGAAGCCAAACGAAGACCCCAACGGGGTCACCACGTGCGGCCGCAGTCAACCAGCCCGAGCGCCAACCACCCACGCCCACGGGGGCAAAAAAAGAAGAGACGGCCGCAAAGCCGTCTCTTCAGCGTGTCTCGAACGTGGTGGCAAACATCCGAGGTCCCGTCGGAAGCTCGACGGAACCTCGGAGGTAGTGATCGCCGAGGGCGAACCCGTCACGGAAAGATCGGCGGTTACGAAAAAACCAGCGGAACACCGTCGCGATACGCGCAGGCGCGCATTGCAAGCCGAAGCCGAGCCGTGCTGTGCTGGTCGGGATGCGTCGTGCGGGAATTTCGCTTGGGCTCGTGCTGCTGAGTTCGATCGTCGCTTGTTACGACGGTCGTGATGGGACGGAGGACGTCGCCGACGCAACGGAAGGATCGGGCGACGGCGATGGCGATCCAGGTGATGGCGACGGCGATCCGGGCGACGGCGATCCGGGCGACGGCGATCCGGGCGACGGCGACGGTGAGCCGGTCAAGTTCGACATGGCCCCGCTGCCCGACAGCGCCGACACCGGTGGTCCCGGCGAGCTGTGCAAGGTCGTCGACGAGATGAACGCG
>DATLLB010000122.1:0-14970 GCA_035538075.1 Enhygromyxa sp. | reverse complement strand
GCTTGGCCAGACACGCGGCGAGCATCGTCTGCATGTACGCGTCTCGCGAATTCACGAGCGCGAGCGCGGCGAAGACCTCGCGGGCGAGCACGATCCGCCCCTGCTCGAGCTCGGTGTATGCGACCTCGGCGACCGCGTACGAGACCCGAAGGGTCCACTCGAAATCTTTGGCGAAGACCCTCGTCCCTCGCTCCGCGTCGCGGATGTCCTGCACCCCGAGCGGGAACGGAGACCAGCGACGGAACAGATCGGCGGCCGAGCGCCGGCCTGCGATCAAGTCGTCACGCATCGCCTGCACGGCCTCGATGGCTCGCATCGCTCGCTCGGCTTCCGCCCGCAAGCCTTCGAGCACTCGATCCTCCGTCGGCGAGACGCCGGGCAGCGCCAACGCACGAAGGACATCGTCCAACGCGGCCCTGGGCTCACCACGCTCCATCAGCGCGACGGCGCGCGCTCGCAAGATGAACTTGAATTCCACACCGCCCGCGAGCGCTCTCGATGCGGTCACGATCACGTCGCGATAGTTCTTGGCGAGATACTCGGCGATCGTACGCACTGCCCAAGCGTGCGCATCATCAGGAAGCGCGGCCGTCAGCGCGCGACTGAGCACCAGCGCGGGCTCGAGCGTCGCAGCGTCATACGCCATGTCGTGAGCGAGCTTGCGGAGCGGGTAAGCATCGAAGCGGATCACGCCTGGCGAGTTCGTGGCCGCCAGCTGCCGAATGAGTGCGGCGAGCTCCTGCTCCGAAGCCCCTGCCTCGAGCCGCTGCTTGACGGTGGCCGTCGACGCTTCGATCGAATTGGGCAACCACCCAATTGAATCCCACGGCCCGTGTGACCGCAAGGACGTCGCTCAGCCGTCGATCTCGACCTCGCAGGGCCCCAGCGCCAGCGGCTCGGGGCCGGCCGAGAGCCACAGCGAGGCCGGCAGCAACCGCAGGGCCCGAAGCACCGGATCGGCGAAGCTCAACGCCCGACCGGTCATCGGGTCGATCTGCCCGAACCCTCGCTCACCTGCGGCCCCGAGCGGCAGCGGGATGCTCAGCCCGAACAGCGTCCGGATGCGCTCCACCAGGGTCGGCGGCGCGGGGTAGTGCAGGACCATCACCCCGGCCCCGCCGCGACTCTGCAGTCCGGCCATCTGTGCGGCTCGATCGGCGGCCTCGTGCATGCCGCCGTAGCGATCGACCAACCCAACCTCGATCGCCCGCGCGCCGCTCCAGATCCGCCCGCGCGCGACCGCACTTGCGGCCTCGGGGGTCATCGCCCGCGCGGCCGCGACCCGCTCGATGAAGCGATCATAAGAGACCTGCAGCCCGGCCAACACCGCCACGCGCTCGTCATCGCCATACGGCTTCCACCACGATCGCAGCGTCGCCCGATCGCCGATCGCGAGAATGTCGACATTGACCCCGACCTTCTCGAGAAACCCCGACAGATCGATCTTCGGCATGAACACGCCGATGCTGCCAGTCATCGTGGTCGCGTTCGCATAGATGTACTGCCCGGCCGTCGCCACGTGATAGCCACCCGAAGCCGCGACGCTGCCCATCGAGATCACCACCGGCTTGCGCTCGCGCAGCAGATCCAGCTCGCGGGCAATCTCCTCGCTGGCCAGCAGCGATCCGCCGCGCGAGTCGATCCGCACGACCACGGCCTTGACGTCTCGATCGTCGCGCAGCTTGGCGATCTCGCGGGTGAGCGTGACGCTGCCGGCCAGCTCGACGTCGAGCAGCGGGAGCACGGCCGACTCGCCGACCACCAGATTCCCGCTGATGTGCAGAATCGCGACGTGGGCCGGATCCCGCCAATCCCCCGGCCGAACCGGAGCGCTCGGCGGCGCCTCGATCCGCACGCGCCGACCGAGCCACGCCTCGAGCTTGGCGTCGATCTCGTCCGGCCACGCGAGCTCGTCGACCAACCCACGCGCCCGCGCCTGCGCCGGCTGCCACGGCGCCTCGTCGATCCAGCCCGAGACCACCGCCGGATCGCGAGCTCGCCCGCGCCCGATGATCCGCACCGCGTGATTCCAGACGTCGGTCAGCAGCGCGCGATTGGCCTCGGCGACCGGCGAGCTCGGGGCCGAGCGCGAGAACACCTCGGGCGTGCCCTTGTACTCGGCCACGCGCACGAACTCGGCCTTGGCCCCGAGCCGCTCGATCAGCTCGCCCCAATAGAAGGTCCGCGTCGAGAACCCCGTGATGCTCAGCGGCGTGTGTGGATGCGCGAGGATCCGATCGGCGACCGACGCCACGAAGTACTGCGAGACCCCGCCGCCCTCGAGGTACGCGACGACCTTGCCGCCCGCGTCGCGAAAGCGCAGCAACGCCTCGCGCAGCTCCTCCAGCTGCGGCAGCCGAAACCCGCTCCCGCGCAGCTCGACCAGCACCACGCCGCCCCGTCGCCGCGCCAGCTCGTCGATCGTCCACACGATGTCGGCCAGCTCGCGATCGTTGCCCTTGCCCGCCAACGAGATCCGCGTGATTCGACGCGGCCGGACCGGCAGCACCTCGGTGTAGCGCTCCTGCGAGGCCCGGATGCGCCCGCTCGCCCCGTGCAGCCCCTCGGTGCCGCGCGTGCCAAACCCAAAGTTGGGCCCGGCCGCGACGCCGAAGTGCGGTGAATCGAATTGCAGCCCCGCGTTGACCCGCACCGCGTCGAAGGGATCCGCGTCGAACTCGGTGAAGTACGCGACCCGCTCGACCTCCGCGAAGATCCGCACCCCGCGAGTCCCAAACAGCACACGCCCGCGCGGCTGCAGCGGGAACTCGAGCACCTGCGGGCTCGCGGTCGCGCCAAAGCGCGTGCGCATGCCGATCGCGAATTCCAGCCGCGGATCGCCGAACGGCCGCAGCGCAATCTCGGGATCGAGCACCGCCGCCATGCGCCCGGCCTGGGTCAGGCGCGGCGAATTGAGGTTGCGCGCGACCAGGGCCAGGCTCGCGAAGCGATTCGCTCGCCAGCTCAACGCCAGATCGAATTGATTGGTGCCGCTCGCGAGCACGTTGGTCGACGAGAACAACCGCGAGTACTGAAAGCCGAGCGACAGCCCCGGAGCCCAGCGCATCAGCGGCACCGCGGCCGCGACCGTGAACTTGCCGTACGCATCATCGGCGGTCGCATAGTTGCCGCCGCCGGCCTGCGCCTGCGCGCGAAACATGCCCTGCACGCCGAGCCCCAGCGCGAGAAATTTGAAGGGCAGCGGCATCGCGGCGAACACCCCGAGGCCGTTGCCCCGCCGCCCGGCGGCCGCGATGTTGAACGAGAAGTCCAGCACCGCGTTGAAGCCCTGCAGGTAGCCGAGGTTGGCCGGGTTCTGCACGACCGCGCTCGCGTCGGCCTCTCCGGCCACCACGCCGTAGGGCCGATCGGGCTCGCGCAGGATCGATCGCGCCTCGCCACCGTTGCCCGCCGTGGCCGGCCGCGAGCCGATCATCACCGCGAGCAGCAGCACCAGCAGCCAGGGCAGCGATCGCGCGGCGCGACGAGGCATCGATCATTGATAGCACGTCCCGAGTGGCGACCCGCAGGGTCGCCACTCGGGACGTGAACCTACTCCAGCCAAGCCACCGTCACGCCGTCGCCACCCTCCTGCGTCAACCCGGGCCGCTGGCGCTTGACCGTGCGCAGCCTCGACAGCAGCTCCCGCACGGCCTTCTTGAGCGCCCCGCCGCCGTGTCCGTGCAGGATCAAGACGACGTCCTGATCGCGGCCCAGCGCATCGGCGACGAAGTCGGCGACCCGCTCCTGCGCGTCCTCGTATCGCTGCCCGCGGACGTCACAGGTATTGTCGATGCCGGCCTTCACCGGCACCGGTGCGTCGCCGAAGTGGGTGGCCGCTTGCTCGCGCACGGCCGCCTTGAAGTCGAGGATCGGCGCCGCCTTGCCGGGCTTGATCCGTGCGCTCGGTCGCTCGGGCGGCGGCAGCCCGAGATCCGAGACCTTCACCGTCGTGCGCAGGTTGGGCAGCTGCACGACCGCGCGCTTGGGCGGCGTGCCCTGCAGCGCCACGACCTCGCCCTCTTGGTTCATGCTCAGCACGCGGACCTTGGCGCCGACCTCGAGCTTGCGCGGCTCGATGCGTTGATCCTCGCGCTCGGCCTCGAGCTCGGCCAGCTCGGCTGCGCGGTGCTCGGCCAGCACTCGCGCCGCGTCGGCGAACTCGGCTCGGGTCGGGAGCTGGTCGGCATGCTCGGGCGCGACGCGACGCAGATCCCTGCGCTTGTCCTTGAGCTCGCGCTCGAGCGCGTGCAGTTGCTCGACCGCCGCCGCGTAGGCCTTGGCCTTGCGGCTGCGCACGCCCTCGAGGATCCGACGCTCGCGCTGCCGCACCTCTTGATCACGATTGGCGAGCCGCTGCTGCTCACGCTCGAGGCGCTCGCGCGTGCGAGCCAGCGACTGCCGCTCGGCCTCGATGTCGCGCAGCAGCTCGTCGATCTTCACGCCCTCGTCGCCGAGCAGACGCTCGGCCATGCTCAGCACCGCGTCGGGCAGGCCCAGCCGTCGCGCGACCGCGATCGCGCTCGAGCTGCCGGGCACGCCGAGCGAGAGCCGAAACGTCGGGCGCATGCGCTGCAGATCGAAGCCGACCGCGGCGTTGTGAAAGCGAGCTTGCGTGGCCGGCTGGGTGGCGAGGAGCTTGAGGCGATCGTAGTGAGTGGTGACCACCACGGTGGCGCCGGCGTCGACTAGACCGACGAGGATAGCCTCGGCCAGCGCGGCGCCCTGCTCGGGATCGGTCCCGACCGCGACCTCGTCGAGCAGCACCAAGGTGCCCTGCCCATCACGCTCGGCCGCCTCGAGGGCCGCACGCACGTGCCCGATGTGCGCCGAGAAGGTCGAGAGGTTGGCCGCGATCGACTGATCGTCGCCGACGTCGGTGATGATCTGCCGAAACACCGGGATCGTCGGCGAGCCCTGACACGGCAGCGCGAGCCCAGCCCCAGCCATCAACGCGAACAACCCGAGGGTCTTGAGCGCGACGGTCTTGCCGCCCGCGTTCGGTCCGCTGATCACCAGCGCGTGCCCACGCTCGAGCAGGATGTCGTTGGGCACCACGTCGACGCCGTCGACCAGCATCAGCGGATGGCGAGCCGCGCGAAGCTCGATGCGCTCCGAGCCGGACTCGGTCGCCAGCCTGGGGATCACCGCGTCGAGCTCGGCGCCAAACGTGTAGCGGGCCCGCATCAGATCGAACGCGACGCAGGCCCGCTGCATGCCTCGCAGCGTGTCCGCGACCGCGGCGACCTTGGCCGAGAGCGCGCGCAGGACCTTGCGCTCTTCCTCGGCGGCGCTGAGCTCGGCCTCGCGGACGGCGTTGTTGTCCTCGACCAGCGTGGCCGGCTCGACGAAGAAGGTCTGACCGGTGCCGCTCGAACCATGAATGATCGCCCCGCGCTCGCGCACCGCTCCAAGCGAGTCGCTGCGGACAGGGAGCACCACGCGACCGTCTCGCTCGGTCCAGTAGTTGTCGCGCAGGCTCGTCGCGATCGCGGGGTTGCGAAGCAAGCGATCGGCCTTGGCCAGCAGCGCCTGGCGAGCCGCGCGAACCGCCTTGCGCGCCTGAGCGAGCGCCGGGCTGGCCTCGGCCGCGATGGTCGGCTCTTCGCCGCGACGATCGATGGATCGATCGAGCTCGGCCAGCAGACTCGGGACTTCGTCGATCGCAGGCTGCGAAGGATCGTCGCTGGGTTCGAGCTTGGCGGCGCGCAACCTCGTCACGCACGCCCGCAGCCCGCGCGTCTGCACTTCATCCAAAGCCAGAGTTGCGGCGAGTCGCACGAGCGCGGCCAAGCGTGCGCTCGCACGACACAATTCCGCCACGCCGACCAGCTCGACCACGCTCAGCGGCGCGCCGGTCCGAGCGACCGCGAGGCTCTCGTCGAGATCCTCGAGCTGCTCGAGGGCGACACGCAGACGCGGCCCTGCGTCGGGCCCGTCCGACGCAGCGCCTTCGTCGAGGGTCACGAGCAGCGCGACGCCGTCGAGCTCGTCGAGCAGCGCCTGCGCGGCGTCTCGCTCGAGCTCGGGCCGCAGCATCGGTAGCCGATCGCACGCCGCCGCGACCTTGGTACCGAGCTGCGCAGTGATCTGCTCAGGGTCGAGGTTGTGCATGCGACCGTCGAAAAAAGCTTCGAGGGCGTCGAGCTCGTCGAGCAGCCGCGTGCGGGCCATGTCGGTGCGCAGTCGATCGGCCACGAGCCCAGCGAGCCGCAACCAGCCGAGATGACGCAGCGCGTCTCCGCGGCCGCCAGCGAGCCAGCGACCCAAGACCGAGTCCTGCGCTCGGCCTTGCAGTGGAGGATTTTCGATTCGTCCGCGCGCTTGCGCGGGTCGGCGGATGGTTGGTCGCACGCCGTACACCTCGTGACGACCCCGAGCGCTCGATCTAGGTCTAGCACTCTGGGGCCAAGCGGGCGTACCATGGTCTCGGCCGCCATGCACTCGCTCCTCTTGTTCGTCTCGCTGATGGCCTTCTACGTGGTGCTCTCGGGTCAGATCGCGAGCTCGTTCTTGATGGGCGCGGGCGTCGTCACGTGCCTTGCCGTCACACTGCTGGCCAAACGACTCGGAATCGTCGACGACGAGGGCATGCCCTACCGCTGGTGGTGGGGAACCATCAAATACATGCCGTGGCTGCTATGGCAGATCGTGCTGTCCAGCATCTACGTGTTCAAGCTGGTCTGGAAGCCGCGAATCGAGGTGCAGCCGCGAATGGTGGTGATCAAGCACAACCTGCAGACGGCGTACGGCGTGTCCACATACATGAACTCGATCACGCTGACGCCGGGCACGGTCACGGTCGACATCGGCAAGGACGAGTTTTTGGTGCACTGCATCACCAAGGCCGTCGCCGATGATCTGGTGAGCAACACCGAGATGGAGCGCCGCATCCAGGCGATCGAGGGCAGCGCCGGAGGGGCACGATCATGAGCGGACCGCTGCTGGCAGCCGCCGGACAGACGGATCCGGCATCGACGGTCATCTTCGTCACGTGTGTGGTGTTGCTGTTCGGGGTCGTGCTGCTGCTCATTCGAGCGCTGCGCGGACCGACCGCGTTCGACCGGATCTTGGCGATCAATGCGATCGGCACCAAGACCGTGCTGTTGGTCGCGCTGATCGCCTTCGTCGATCTCGAGAACGGCAGCCCCGGGTTCTTCCTCGACACCTCGATGGTGTACGCGCTCGTCAACTTCGTCGCGACGATCGCGATCCTCAAGTACATCCAGTATCGGAGGCTCGGCTGATGGGCGTGTTCGAGGTCATCGGCACGATCTTCTTGCTGGTCGGATGCGTGATCTCGCTGACCGGCTCGCTCGGCGTGCTGCGGATGCCGGACTTCTATTCGCGGCTGCATCCGGCCGGCAAGACCGACGCGTTCGCGCAGCTGCTGATCCTGACCGGGCTCGCGTGCTTCTCCGGGCAGAAGCTGCTCGAGCTCGCGCTCGAGCCAGAGGGCGAGCACGGCATGGCGATGGTCGGCGAGGCCAACATCATGCTCAAGCTCCTGCTGATCGGCGCGCTGATCCTGGTGACCGCGCCGACGGCCACGCACGCGATCGCCAAGGCGGCGCGGCTCGATCGCTTCACGCGAATCCCGGTCGAAGAAGACGGGCAGGATCCCAGCGCGTCGCGCATCGAGGACATCGTCGTCGCCGGTGACGTGCGCGAGCAGCTGCACGAAGCCGAGGGCCCGGTGCTCGACGTGCACGAAGAGGATCCGCCCAAGCCCGAGACGCAATCTTCGGAGGACGACTGATGGTCAACCAAGTCCTGGTCCTCGACGTGTTCTTGCTGCTGCTGGTCGCGGCCACGGCGATCGCGGTCGTCACCGTCCGCAGCCTGCTCTCGGCGACCATCTTGATGGGCATCTACAGCCTGTTGATGGCGCTGGTCTGGTCGAACATGCACGCGCTCGACGTCGGCTTCACCGAAGCCTCGGTCGGCGCGGGCATCTCGACGATCCTGCTGCTCGGCGCGCTGGTGCTGACCAAGCGCTTCGCCAAGCGCGAGCCGATCATTCACGTTCCGGCGCTGGTGATCTGTGTCGTCACCGGGCTCTTGCTGATCTACGGCACCGCCGACATGCCCAAGTTCGGCGACCCCAACGCGCCGATCCATCACCTGCGCGTCGGCCAAGATCCGAGCAAGAAGAGCCTGCTGCTGCAGAACGTCGGCAAGCACCCCAGCGCGGCGCCACGCGACAAGGGCCACGCGCACGAGGGCCACCCCGACGACGACTTCAACGGCCACGTGCCCAACACCGTGACCAGCCTGCTCGCGGCCTACCGCGGATACGACACGATGTACGAGACCACCGTCATCTTCACCGCCGGCCTCAGCATGCTGTTGCTGCTGCGTCGGCGTCGCGACGACGACGAGATCCGTGAAGGGAGGCGGAGCTGATGCGCGAGCACGAACCGCCGGACGAGGTCCGCACCTCGATGCTCCCCGACGAGACCATGAGCCAGCAGACGCTGGTGCGCGTGGTCGCGAAGATGACGATCCCGTTCATCCTGGTGCTCGGCATCTACGTGATCCTGCACGGCGAGCTGGGCCCCGGCGGCGGCTTCCAGGGCGGCGTGATCCTGGCCGCGGGCTTCATCCTCTACGGCATGGTGTTCGGCGCCGACGAGCTGCGCCGGCGGATCCCGACCGTCGTGTTCGACATCGGCATGGCCCTCGGCGCGCTGCTCTACGCGGGCACCGGCCTCGCCAGCCTGCTCGCGGGCGGGACCTTCCTCGACTACGGCATGCTGCAGCCGACCCACGCCGGCGACGGCGAGGCGCTCGGCATGACGCTGGTCGAGTACGGCGTCGGCATCACGGTCTGCTCGGTCATGACCACCATCTACCTGATGGTCAGCGACCCCGCCGACAGCAAGGTGGAGGAGCACTGACATGCTCGGCTACTTCAACTACTGGCTGGCGTACATCATCATCTTGATCGGCTTCTACGGCGTGATCGCGCGCCGCAACCTGATCAAGCAGGCGATCGCGCTCGGCCTGTTTCAGACCGGCGTGTTCCTGTTCTTCGTGACCATGGGTGTGTACCGCACGCCCGACGGCACGCCCGGAGTCGCGCCGGTGTGGACCGACGCCGCCAAGACCGGTCCGTTCGACAACCCGCTGCCGCACGTCCTGATGCTGACCGCGATCGTGGTCTCGGTCAGCACGCTCGCGGTCGCCGTCGCGATCATCGTCAACATCCAGCGCAAGTACGGGACCATCGAGGAGGACGAGATCCTCGAGGCCGACCGCGAGGCTTACCGGAAGGATCGCTGACGTGGACCTCCAATTGCCTGAAGCCATCCACGCTCACCTGCCGGTCCTGGTGGTGATCCTGCCGCTGTTCGGCGGGCTGCTGGCGATGTTCACCGGGCTCATCCAGCGCGGCGGCGGCCTGCTCGCGTGGCTGTGGTCGCTGCTGATCACCGGCGCGATCCTGGTCTGCGCGACCGCGATGCTCGGCGAGGTCCAGACCAACGGCCCGCTGATCTACCGGGTCGGCTCGTGGCCCGAAGAGTACGGCATCGCCTACAACGTCGACGCGCTCAACGCCTTCGTGATCTTCGTGGTCGCGGCGGTCGGCTTCCTGGCCACGATCTACGCGAAGGAGAGCGTGGCCTCGGAGATCGCCAAGGATCGCCACCACATGTTCTATGCGGTGTGGCTGCTGGCGATCTGCGGCCTGATCGGCATCACCGTCACCGGCGACGTCTTCAACATCTACGTGCTGCTCGAGATCAGCTCGCTGACCGTCTACACGCTGGTCGCGATGGGCGGCGAGCGTGACCGACGAGCGCTGGTCGCAGCCCTCAAGTACCTGATCCTCGGCAGCATCGGCGCGACGTTCATCCTGCTCGGCATCGGCTACCTGCTGATGCTGACCGGCACGCTGAACATGGCCGACATGCACAACCAGCTGATGCGCATGGCGGCCGAGGGCGACATCGCCAACAACCGCACGGTGTTCGTCAGCTTCGCGTTCTTGATGGTGGGACTCAGCCTCAAGATGGCTTTGTTCCCCCTGCACTTCTGGCTGCCCAACTCGTACACCTACGCGCCCTCGGCCGTGTCGGCGCTGGTCGCCTCGACGGCGACCAAGGTCGGCGTGTACATGACCTTCCGGTTCGTGTTCACGATCTACGGCGGCGTGTACGACAGCGGCGAGGACCTCTACGTGCTGTCGCTGTGCGCCTGCGCGGGCATCGTGGTCTCGTCGCTCGCGGCGATCCGGCAGGACAACGTCAAGAAGGTGCTGGCCTACTCCTCGGTCGGCCAGATCGCCTACATCGTGCTCGGCTTCTCGCTCGCCAACGAAGCCGGCGTCACCTCCTCGGTCATCCACATCTTCAACCACGCGGTCATCAAGGGCGGCATGTTCATGGCCGTCGGCGCGGTGGTGCTGCGCGTGGGTGGCAACCGCATCGAGGACTTCAAGGGCCTCGGCCGCAAGATGCCGATGACCATGGCCGCGTTCACGATCGGCGGCGCCGGCCTGATCGGCGTGCCGATGACCGCCGGCTTCATCTCCAAGTGGTACCTGGTCGAGAGCGCGATGGAGAAGGGCTACTGGGTGGTCGCGTTCGTGGTCCTGCTCGGTGGCCTGCTCGCGCTCATCTACGTGTGGCGGCTGGTCGAGATCATCTGGCTCGCCCAGCCTGACGATCCGGACAAGAAGATCGCCGAGGCCCCGCTCTCGATGCTGATCCCGATGTGGATCCTGATCGGCGCGAGCGTGGTGTTCGGCGTCGACGCGACCTGGACGGCCGAGAGCGCTCGCGCGGCGGCCGGCCTGCTGCTCCACGGAGGTCCCTGATGCTGGCTGCTCTGGCTACGAGCTGGATACCGACCTGGGTACCAACCTGGGAATTGGCCTTGAGCCCGGTGCTGGCGATCGCGGTGCCGCTGATCGGCGCGTTCCTGATCGCCTTCGCCGGCCAGTGGCCCAACCTGCGCGAGAGCGTCACGATCGTCACCGCGATCGCGCTCTTGTGGGTGGTCGGCAACCTCCACAACTTCTTGGAGGCCAGCCCCCCTACTTCAGGTGGGGCCGAGACCCTGGTCGAGGTCGTGCCCGGCGTCCCGCTGGCCTTCCACATCGAGCCGCTCGGGATGATCTACGCGATGATCGCCAGCTCGCTGTGGATCCTCAATTCGATCTACTCGATCGGCTACATGCGCGGGAACCATGAGAAGCACCAGACGCGCTTCTACGTGTGCTTCGCGTTGTCGATCGCGAGCGTGATGGGCATCGCGTTCGCGGCCAACATGTTCACGCTGTTCGTGTTCTACGAGGCGCTGTCGCTGGCCACCTTCCCGCTGGTCACCCACAAGGGCACGCCCGAGGCGATCAAATCGGGGCGCACGTACCTCGGCATCCTGATGGGCACCAGCGTGTGCCTGATGCTGCCGGCGATGATCGCCACCTATGTGTACACGGGCACGCTCGACTTCACGCAGGGCGGCGTGTTCGCGGAGCCGCTCGCCAAGGGCGACCTGACGCCCGCGCTGTTCGGGCTGATCTTCGCGATGTACATCTACGGCGTCGGCAAGGCCGCGCTGATGCCCGCGCACCGCTGGCTGCCGGCGGCGATGGTCGCCCCGACGCCCGTCTCCGCCCTGCTCCACGCCGTCGCCGTGGTGAAGGCCGGCGTGTTCTCGGTCGTGAAGATCGCCGTCTACATCATTGGCGTCGATCAGCTGCGCAAGTACGACCAGGGCGGCTGGCTGATCTACGTGGCCGGCGGCTCGATCGTGATCGCCAGCTTCATCGCGCTGTTCCAGGACAACCTCAAGCGCCGGCTGGCCTACTCGACGGTCTCGCAGCTCAGCTACGTCACGCTCGGCGCCGCGCTGCTGTTCCCGGTCTCGATCCGCGCGGCCGCGCTGCACATCGCCGCGCATGCGTTCGGCAAGATCACCCTCTTCTTCGCGGCCGGCTCGATCTACACGGCCGCGCACAAGACCAAGGTCTCCGAGCTCGACGGCATCGGCCGCAAGATGCCGTGGACGATGGCCGCGTTCACGATCGGCACCATCTCGATGATCGGCCTGCCGCCGACCGCCGGCTTCATCTCCAAGTGGTACCTGATGCAGGGCGCGTGGACGGCCGAGAGCAAGTTCGCGATCGCCGTGCTGCTGACCTCCACGCTGCTCAACGCCGGCTACTTCTTGCCGATCGTCTACCGGGCGTTCTTCCGCAAGCCGCCCGAGCCGGATCACGATCACGATCACGACCACGGCGATCACCATGATCACCACGATCACCACGATCACGGCGAGGCCCCGCTGCCGATCGTGATCGCGCTGACCTGCACGGCGATCGGCACGCTCGTGATGTTCTTCCACCCCGACCTGTTCGCCGGCTACGCCGAGATGCTCGCCGCAGCGACGAAGTAGGAGCGACCGCATGGCACTGGACGATCCCAAGACCATCCGCAAGCTCTGGCTGGCGTTCGCCGTCGTGCTAGCGATCCTCGTCGCGCTCGACCCGAAGCTGCTCGAGCTGCTGCACGTGCTCGAGCACGATCCGCACCACGCCGCGCACTTCGTGGTCGACGGCTGGCCCGAGTTCTACGCCATCTACGGGTTCGTGACCTGCTGCGCGATGGTGTTCGGCAGCAAGCTGGTGATCGGCAAGCTGCTGATGCGGCCCGACACCTACTACGACCACTCGCCGCTCGACCCGACGCGCGACGCCAAGGGCAGGAGGCTGCACGATGCACCTTGACGTCCCGCCTGGCTTCATCTTGATCGCAGCCTCGCTGCTGATCGCGGTCACGCCCGGCAAGGCCCACAAGGCCTGGTCGCTGATCGCCCCCCTGATCGCGCTCGCGGCCATCTGGATGTTCCCGTCCGACGGCCGGATCGTCCAGCACTGGCTCGACTACGATCTGGTGCTCGCGCAGTTCAACCTGCCGACCAAGGCCTTCGCGACGATCTTCGCGCTGATGGCCTTTGCCGGCTCGCTGTTCGCCTACAACCAGGATCGCCGGCTCGAGCTCAGCGGCGCGATGCTCTACTCCGGCAGCGCGATCGGGGTCACCTTCGCCGGTGATCTGCTCACGCTGTTCATGTTCTGGGAGCTGATGGCGATCGGCTCGACGCTGGTGGTCTGGTCGGCCAACACCGAGGCCGCGTGGCTGGCCGGGCGTCGCTACGTCAACGTGCACCTGGTCGGCGGCGCGATCCTGATGGCCGGCATCGCCATGCACGTGCATGCGACCGGCTCGATCCTGCTGCCGGAGATGACCATGGGCGGCAGCCTCGAGGAGCCGGTCCGCATGATCGCGGAGGGCAACCTGCCGTGGCTGATCCCGACCCTCGAGTCGCCCGGTGCGGTGCTGATGCTGATCGGCGTGCTGATCAACGCCGGCACGCCGCCGTTCGGCTCGTGGCTGCCCGACGCGTACCCCGAGGCCTCACCCTCGGGCACCGTGTTCCTCTCGGCGTTCACGACCAAGACGAGTGTCTACGTGCTGATCGTGCTGTTCGCCGGCTGCAACGTGCTGGTCTGGGTGGGCTGCCTGATGGCGGTCTACGGGATCGTCTACGCGATCCTCGAGAACGACATGCGCCGGATCCTGGCGTACTCGATCGTCAACCAGGTCGGCTTCATGGTCGCGGCCGTCGGGATCGGCACCGGCCTCTCGATCAACGGCGCCACCGCCCACGCGTTCGCCCACATCATCTACAAGGCGCTGCTGCTGATGTCGGCCGGCTCGGTGCTGTTCATGATCGGCAAGCGCAAGTGCACCGATCTGGGCGGGCTCTACAAGGCCATGCCGATCACGATGTGGTGCGGCATCATCGGCGCGCTGGCGATCTCGTCGGTGCCGCTGACCTCGGGCTTCACGACCAAGTCGATGGTCACCGACGCCTCCGCGATGACCGACCTCTGGGGCCCGGTCACCGAGATCAACGGCCAGATCGTGTGGGACTCGTTGCTGCACCCGTCGGTCGCGTGGTTCGTGCTGGTCGCGGCCTCGGCGGGCGTGTTCCTGCACGCCGGCATCAAGTTCCCGTGGTTCGTGTTCTTCCAGAAGCCCGCGCCCAAGAACGACGATCGCAAGCTCGATCCGCCCGGCAACATGAAGCTGGCGATGATCTTGTTCGCGGCCCTGTGCATCGCCCTCGGCGTGGCTCCGGGGCCGCTCTACGAGATCCTGCCGTTCCAGCGGCGCGACGGTAGCGAGCTCTACCACGCGTACTCGTACGCGCACGTGATCAACCAGCTGCAGCTGCTGCTGTTCTCGGGCCTCGCGTTCTTCGTGCTGCTCGGCTTCCTCAAGCGCACGATGACCATCACGCTCGACGCCGATTGGCTCTACCGTCGGATGTTCCCCGGCCTCTGGCGGTGGGTGCTCGCGCCGACGCTGCAGGCGTTCGAGCCGTTCCACCGCGGCGCGACCGAGGGCCTGCCGCGACTGGCCGCGCGCGAGCTGAAGGCGGTGTTCGAGGAGAACGGCCGCTACCAGCCGTGGGGCGTCAGCCGGACCGTCATGTTCTGCACGATCATGCTGATGGTGTTCCTGCTCTTGAACCTATTTTAGTCGTCCGAAAACGGACTGCTCGCTCGTGACGAGCGAGCCGACCGTTTTCGCAGGCGCGAACTTGCCGAGCGAGCCGCAGGTTTCGGGGGTCCGTTTTCGCACCATCGAGTCTGCCGGCGGACTCGATCCGTCCGAAAACGCACCGATCGAGTCTGCGGCCGGACTCGATCCGTCCGAAAACGCACCGATCGAGTCTGCGGCCAGACTCGATCCGTCCGAAAACGCAGCGCTTGCATCAGGCTCAGCCGAAGTTCCAGCGCTCGGGCAGCTCGGCGCCGCACAGCGAGCACTCGAACCAGCCGTCCTTGACCAGGTTGCGCTCGCTGTGCGGCGCCGAGCTGCCCGAGCGCTGGAACTTCGGCTGAGCCTGATGCAAGCGCTGCGTTTTCGGACGGATCGAGTCTGGCCGCAG
>DATLLB010000121.1:0-3392 GCA_035538075.1 Enhygromyxa sp. | reverse complement strand
GCAGCACGCCGTAGACGGGCCGACCGGCGAGGCCGCGCGCGACCGGATCCAAGATCCGCGCAGCGGCGTCCTCGAACCCGAGCGGTGGCCGAAAGCCCTCGGCCTCGGCGCGCGCACGCACGTGCGGCGGAGCCTCGTGCGAGACCCAGCCCGGATCGACGGCGACCATGTAGATGCCCTTCTCGGCGTACTGCTCGGCCGACGTGCGCACCAGCATGTTGAGCGCGGCCTTGGCCATGTTGGTGTGCGGATGACGAGCGAGCTTGTTGGCGCGCTCGAACTGACCCTCGAGCGCGGCGACGTTGACGATGTAGCGATCGGGCTGACGCGAGCGCAGGAACGCGGGCTCGAGCCGACTGCAGAGCAGCGCGGGCACGATCGCGTTGACGACCTGGGCCTCGACGAGCTCGACGGGCGGGACCTCCTCGAGCGTCATCACCCAGCTGTGCTGGCGGCGACGATCGATCGCCGTGTCGACGCCGGCGAACAGCGCTGGCGTGTCGGTGGTCCAGCGCTCGATCGCGAGCTCGGCCTCGCGCTGCTCGCCGGCGATCAGCTCGGCGTAGTGCTCGGGCGGATGCCAGACGGTCTGCGCGGCGTTGTTGATCAGGATGTCGAGCGGGAGCTCGCGCCACGCCTCGATCGCTCGCAGCACGTCGGCAAGCCGGCGAAAGTCGAGGCTGTGGATGGTCAGGCGCGCGGCCCAGCTCGCGCGATCAGGCTCGGCCGCGAACCGAGCGGCTGCGTCGGCGGCAAAGCGGGTGGTCACCGCCACCTCGGCCCCCGCTCGTAGGCATCGCAGCGCGGTGGCCCAGCCGATCTTCACGCGCCCGCCCGTGATCAGCACGCGCCGCCCGGCGAGATCGATCGGCTCGTCGCGCTTGGCCTGCGAAGCGGCGCCGCAGCTCGGACAGAGCAGGTGGTAGAAGTCGTGGACTTGTCGATAGGGCTGCTTGCACACGTAGCAGGCCCGATCGCGCAGGGTCGAGGCGCCGCGCGGCGTACCGCCCGTGAGCTCGGCGCTGGCTCGCGCGTCGCGATCGTGCTCGGCCGTCGCACGTCGGCGCTCGGCCTTGCGCCGCTTCTTGGCGTGCTTGCGCAGGTGCGCCGCGGCGTTCTCGAGTGCGAGGAAGGCCGGGTCGTCGGGCTCCAGCTCGCGGCTGCGCTCGAGCACGCGCAGGCACTCTCGCAGCTCGTCTTCGCTGATCGCCACGGCTCAGCCGACCGCGGCGATGCGCCGCTCGGCCGCCCACGCGGGCACGGCATCGAGCAGGCGGGCCTTGCTCAGCGCGAGGTACTCGTCTTCGCGCTCGATGCCCGTGTAACGCAGCCCAAGCGTCGCCGCGGCCACGCCCGTGGTCCCGCTGCCGTTGAAGGGATCGAGCACGCTCCCGCCAGCGGGGCAGCTCGCGACCAGCAGCTGCTCGAGCAAGCCGAGGGGCTTTTGGGTCGGGTGCCGACCGAGCGCCTTCTCGCTCTTGCTCGGCGCGGTGAAGCGCCAGACGTTCTTCATCTGCTTGTTGCCGTTGCGCCGCTTCATCTCTTCGTAGGCGAAGTGATGCTTGCTCTTGCGGTCGCGGGCCGCCCACACGATCAGCTCGGTGCTGTGCGTGAAGTAGCGGCACGAGAGGTTCGGCGGCGGGTTGGGCTTCTCCCAGACCACGTCGTTGAGCAGCTTGAAGCCCAGCTCCTGCAGCGCGTAACCGACCGAGAAGATCACGTGCGCGGTGCCGGAGATCCAGATGCTGCCGTTCGGCGTCAGCAGCTTCTGGCAGGCGGCGAGCCAGCGCTTGTTGAACGCGTGGTTGTCCTGCGCGCCCATGCTCGCGTCCCACTTGCCCTTGTTGACGCTCACGCGCTTGCCGGCTTGGCAGGTGGTCCCGCCGTTGCTCAAGAAGTAGGGCGGGTCGGCGAAGATCACGTCGACGCTGGCCGGCGGGAGCTGCTCGAGGATCTCGAGGCTGTCGCCCTGGATCAGCCGCGCGCGTCCGTCCGGCGAGCGCCAGAAGGTCTGCTTCGTCAGCTGCTCGGCGTCGACGGCCGGCGCGGGCTGAGGAGTCGCGGCCACGCGCATCGGCCGAGATGCTGGCAGCGGCGCGCTGGTCGGCAGGGTCGTCACGCGCGTCGCCCCGCGGAGGGAGTGGGTGTTGCTCGTCGGCTTGGACTCGGCCACGGATCGGCATGGTGGGTGCGTCGATCCGATCTGCCGATTTTCGAGCGGTTTCGTGTGGCCTGCTCGCGCGCGCCGTTTTGTTGCTGGGTTCGCGTCGGCCCTGTTACTCGTGTGCCTGACGGCCGCCTGGCGGCGAGAGGACGTATGCAGCAGTTCGCCCGTGTGGCATGTTCGATCGCTGCCCTGGTGGCGCTCTCGGGCTGCAAGAACACCACCACGACCGTGCGCACGGTCGAGCCGGCCGAGCCGGCTCAACGCGCGGCCGTGTCGTTCGTCCACTGCGTCGAGCAGGATGGTGGCGCGTGCGTGACTCGAGATCCGGGCCACGGATCCTGGGACGCGTTCGCGCTGCTCAACTGGCTCGGCGCCGGCTCGCCGACCTCCATCTTGCAGGCGCTGCGCCGCGAGCTCGATCATCATCGCGATCCGCTCGCGGTCCAGGATCGCTTCGTCGCGCTCGCGGCCCGCTACCGCGAGCCGCTGCGCGGGGCCGAGTGTCAGCCGCAGTCGGCGGTACCGATCGCCGAGCTGCTGCCCAAGCTGGTCAGCCGCGTCGAGGCGCGCATGCAGGGGCTCGGGCTCTGGCGCACCGACCTCGCGCAGGTCGTCGACGGGCTCGCCAACGAAGCCGAGAACGGCCTCGACGACGGCTGGTTGGTGCACATGACCTGCTACGGCGATCCCTACGAGATCTGGGTCGCGACGACGCGGCGAGAGGAGCGGCAAGTCGTGGTCGGGATCCTGACCAGCCTGCCGATCTACCTGGGCGGCAGCGCGACCAGTGACGAGATCGTCGAGGGCCGCATGGCCGGGCGCGTGTCCGGCAGCTCGACGACGCTCGGCGTGATCCGTGAAGGCACCGTCGACACGCGCTGGGTGCCGATCCCGATCGAGGAGTTCTAACCCGCCATGGCCATGCTCGCGCTGTTGACCGCACTCACCCTGGCCTCGCCGATGCTCGGCTCGAGCATCGCCCAGCTCGAGCTCGAGCAGACCGAGCTCCCGGCCCCACCCTCGCTCGCCGATCTGATTCGCGCCCAGGCCACGCCCGAGGTGCTGCAGGGCTTCGACACGGTCTTGCTCACGCAGATCAACGCGATCTTCGGCTCCGAGTTCCTGCCGGTCGCCAACGGCGGTCCGGTCGAGCCCGGCATCTACGTGACCGTCTCGCCGCAGCAGCTGCTGATCTTCGACACCAAGGTCGGCGATCTGCAAGCCG
>DATLLB010000120.1:0-18506 GCA_035538075.1 Enhygromyxa sp. | reverse complement strand
GAACGTGGCATCGACCAACGCCCGACCGCCGGCCTGGCAGACCTCGGCCGCGCGCGCGAGGCAGGCCTCGTAGGTGCGGTCGCTCCACTCGCGTGTGTAGAGGCCCTCGCCGACCTCACTGCGACCGCTGCTGAGCGGATCGATCCCGGCCAAGCGCTTGCGGATCTCGTCGGCGCGGATCCACGCGAAGTTGCCGGTCTCGCGCAGGCCTCGAGCGAGCACCGACTTGCCGCTGCCGGGGAGGCCGGCGACCAACACCAGGCACGGACGGTTGCGGGGGCGCGCGAGCTCGACCAACGCCAGGCGAGCGCGAGCTTCGGCCTTGGCTCGCGCCTTGGCTCGGGCCGCGCGATCGAGCTCGGGCTCAGCGGCCGCCATCGCGGCGACCTTGGCCCGCACGGTCGCGCGATAGCCCGCATAGAAGGGTAAGAGCCGCGCGCCTTCGTGATCCTCGGAGGCCGCGATGAAGTCGTCGGCGAAGCAGCTGGCCAGCTGCCACGCGCCGCAGGCTCGCAGATCCATGATCAGGAACGCGACGTCGGCGATCGGATCGGCCCAGCGGAAGCGGTCGTTGAACTCGATGCGATCGATGATCAGCAGCTCGCGTCGCTCGACCGCGTCCAGCAATTCCTCGTCGATCAGACCGGCGTCGCGAGGCTCGGCCGCGCCGAGCTGATAGACGTGATCGAGCCGCAGATCGCCGTGCGTGTCGCGGACCTTGCCGGCCTCGGCCCGGGCGTGGATCAGCTCGCGGACCTTGCCGAGCTCGGCCTCGGTGGCCTCGCGTAGGCGCGTGAGCAGGTCGGGATCGATCGGCGGCGGCTGCCGGGCCATGCGGGCCTCGTCGACGATCGCGTCGAGCTGGGCGAAGTTCTCGCGCACGTTCTCGGTCACGGTCTCGAGGTCGCCGAGCTGCGCGAGCTCGGGGTGCGCGGCGGCTCGCTGCGCTCCGTCGCGGTAGAAATTCGCGAGCACGCCGGCCAGCGTCCACAGCTGCGGACGGCCGAGCTGACGACGCTCGAGCAGGCTGCGGAAGGTCGCCGACTCGGGCAGCCGACGCATCCACACCGCCCACTCGACGATCGTCTCGCTCCGGTAGACCGCCGGATCGCGCTCGACCACGACTCGATCGCCGCGACGCACGACCGCGGCGAGGCCACGGTACACACCCGGCGCGAGCTCGGCGTTGACGGCCACCTCGGCCTCGCAGTCAAGGCGACGATCGTCGAGGTGGGTGAAGTCGAGGAAGCCGAAGTCGACCGGCTTGTGGATCTTGAACACCTCGCGGCCGATCAGGAACACCACCGAGATGTGGGTCTGGATGACCTCGACGTGGCCGTCGCCCGGGTCCAACCACGGGTAGGCGGCGCGATCGCTGAGGGCTTGGATCAGTTGTTCGAGTCGCACGCGATCATCAACCAAGCAGGACATCAATTACGCTGGGGCCTTCGCCGGTCGGCTGCCCGAACGCGGCGCTGCGAAAGCCCAGCTGGTTCTCGGCCAGGCGCGTGGCGACCAGCTCGGGCAAGTTGTGTTGACCCGTCAGGAACGTCCGCAAGCGCGCGCGCACGTCCTTGGACGCCTCGGCCCAGACCACCTCGTCGGGATCGTCGGCCACGGTCAGCACCAGCATGCCGGGACCGGCGACGGCGATGCGATCGACGTTCTCGGCCGTGAGCGGCAGAGTCGGCGTCCACGACAACCCGCTCTCCGGCTCCTGATGCGGGAACGCGGGCGGGTGCGAGGCCGGCAGCCCGACCAGCCCGCGGATCACGTCGAGCGAGGACACGAACCCAACCACCTTGCCGAGCGGATCGACGACCACGAGGTGGTGATAGGAGAGCTGGCCCATCTCGCGGCCGGCCTCCTCGACCACGGTCTCGCGGGTGACGGTCGCGGCCGGCGAGGTCATGTGCTTGGCGACCGGCTCGTCGCGGTGCGCCCGAGCGAGGTTGCGCAGCGAGACCAAGCCGAGCGGGACTCCATCGTCGTCGACGACTGGCGCGGCCGTGATCCCGAGCGTCAGGATCATGCCCAGCACCTCGCCGCACGGCTCGGACGGCCGCACGGTGTAGACCTCGTGATTCATGATGTGCTCGACGGTCTCGCTCATCGGCCTGCCCTCGGTCGGAGCCCGAGCCTATCGCGTTTGCGCTGGAGGGGGCGACGCCCCTTGTCGTCACTCCCCTCGCCCGTGTAAGCACGAGCCGTGCAAGATCAGCGCAAGGCCATCGCGGTGCTCACGAGCGGAGGCGACGCGGCGGGCATGAACATGGCGATCCGCTCGGTCGTGCGTAGTGGTCTCGCTCGCAACTGGGATGTCTACGGCGTGCGCGAGGGCTACGCCGGGCTGGTCGCTCCGCCCGCCCAGGGAAAGATCCAGAAGCTCGAGGCGCGCGACGTGGGTGGCATCCTCGGGCGCGGCGGCACGGTGCTGGGCAGCGCTCGCTGCAAAGATTTCCATGATGCTGCGGTCCGTCAGCGAGGCATCGACAACCTCGCGGCGCTCGGCATCGACGCGCTGGTGGTGATCGGCGGCAACGGCTCGCAGACTGGCGCCCACGCGCTGTCCGAGCAGGGCCTCGCGGTCGTCGGCATCGCCTCGACGATCGACAATGACCTCGAAGGCAGCGACATCACGCTCGGCGCCGACACGGCCCTCAACGTCGCGGTCGATGCCGTCGACAAGCTGCGCGTGACGGCCAGCTCGCACCGCCGCGCCTCGATCGTCGAGGTCATGGGCCGCGACTCCGGCTACATCGGGCTCAGCGTCGGGCTCGCGACCGGAGCCGAGGCCGTGGTCCTGCCCGAGGTCGACATCAGCCCCGACGAGGTCGCGGCTCGCATCGCCAGCGCCTACGAACGCGGCAAGCACCACGCGGTGGTGATCGTCGCCGAGGGTGCTCGCTACGACGCGCAGGAGCTGGCCGCGATCCTCGAGCGCGACCATCGCGAGCGCATCCGCTTCGACATGCGCGTGACCGTGCTCGGCCACATCCAGCGCGGCGGCACACCGACCGTGTTCGATCGGCTGCTCGGCGCTCGGTTTGGCGCGCACGCGGTCGATTGCCTGGCAAAGGGCGAGCACGGCGTGCTGGTCGGGATCCGGGGCACCGAGATCGTGACCACGCCGCTCTCGCAGATCGTCGGGCGCACCAAGCCGATCAACTTCGAGCTGGTCGACTTGGCGCAGATGCTCGCGCAGTAGGGCTGAGCCGAATCAGTCCGGCCAGAGGCAGACGGGCTCGGTGTTGCCGCCGAAGCCGGGGTAGCACTGCATGCCGTCGGGGCACGGGGTCTGATCGTCGCAGTTCAGCGGCAGGCAGTAGAGCAGGAACTCGCCGTCGCCGGGCGCATCGGAGCAGATGTCGCTGTCGGTCGACGGGCAGTCGTCGGCGTCCGTGCATTCGCCGGTCGTGCAGATGCTCCAATTGTTACCCTGCTGGCCACCCGTGATGCAGATCTCACCGGTCCCGCAGTCGGCATCCTCACCGCTCGGGCACGGACCGTAGGCTTGGTCGCCGTCACCATCGCCATCGCCGTCGCCATCGCCATCGCCGTCGCCATCTCCGTCGCCGTCGCCATCTCCGTCGCCATCGCCGTCACCATCTCCGTCGCCGCTGTTGTCGGGCGCGCAGACACCCGCCTCGCAGACCAGGCCCGGATCACATCCGCCGCCAGCCGTGCACGGACAGCCCTCGGCGCCGATTGGACAATCATCGCCATCGCCGTCGCCGGTCGGATCGCCATCGCCGTCGCCGGTCGGATCGCCATCGCCGTCGCCGGTCTCGGGGTCACCGTCGCCATCACCTTCGGCGTTGCCGGTCTCGGTTCCGGTTCCCGTGTCGGTCTCGTCGCCAGTGCCTTTGGTGTCGGTGCCACAACCGACGCCGAGCGCAATCGTCAGACCGATCAAACAAGTGGAAGTCAGGGTCCAGTTCATCCTCATGGCGACAATCTCTCGCAGATTGTCGCCCATTGCAGCAACTATTTTGATGTCGAAGGTGGACCGAGCGTTCGCCGCACATTTCAGCCGCGGAGCGGCGTGACGACATTTCAGCCGCGGACATTTGGGGGCAGTCGCCCACTCAATCTTCGACCGACACGCGACGCTCCGCCAACACGCGCAACACCACGCTCCACACCGCTCCGGCGTCGCTCGTGACGTCGTCCCAGCGACCCGAAAAACGTCCGCAAAAACTGCTGCGTAGAATCTCCGGGAGGTTGCGCTCGGCGGCCCCGCGAAACAGCGGATGCTCGAGGAAGGTGCAGGCCTCATCGGTCGCACGCACCGACAGCGTGCCGCCCAGCTCCGGTGAGTTGCGGACCGCGTGGGCGATCGCGACCACGTGACCAATCACCGCCTTGGACAGCTGCTCGTGCCGCCGCACGAGCAGCTTTTCTTCCTCGGCCGGCGGCAGGTAGGTCATCTGCAGCGGCGCGAAACGATCGAGCTGCGCCGCGTCGATCCCGAAGGTGCCCGAGAACTCGCGCCCGCGATTGACCGCCGCGATGAACTGCACGTTGTTGGGGATCGGAATGAAGGTGTTCTCGATCGGGTGAAATACACGACGCGTGCTGTCGAGCGCCGGCATCAAGGCGTTGCGAGCCGTCTCCTGGCAGCGGTTGAGCTCGTCGAGGAACACCAGATAGCGGCGATCCGGATGCCCGGCCGCATGCTCGAGGGCGACCAGCACCTCGGTCTTGACGAAGTCGGTCACCGGCGCGCCGGTCGACGAAGCCCGCACCTGAATGGTCGCAAAGAAGTCGGTCGCCTCGACCACCGCGCCGCAGTTGAAAAACACGAACTCCATCCCCAGCGCGTCCGCGATCGAGCGCGCGAGCACGGTCTTGCCGCAGCCCTGCGGACCGTCGAGCAGGATGTTGAGCCCGCTCTCGAGCGCGACCTGAAGCTTCTTCGAGACGATCGGATCGAGGTACACGCCCTCCAGCCGAAACGGCGCCGGCCCGACATACTCGACCTCGATGATGCCGCGATCGTCCCGCTCGGGCTTGCGGATCGCCGTCACCCGGACGATGCAGGGGACGCCGGGGAGGATCCGATCGTCGTTGCTGAGCACGACCTTGGGCGTGCGGCGATCGTCGAGCGAGGTGGTCCGCCAGCGAAAGCCCGAGTCGGCCACCGGGTTGTTCCAGAAGGTCGCCTCGGCGGTCGTGCCGAGCTGCAGATCATCGAGGGTCCACTTGCGGCCGGACATGCTGCGGGCGAGCGTAGCCCATCTCGAGCCTCGGTTTCTCAGCGACTTTGTCCAACCATCATTGGCTCAATGTCCAGACGACGCATTCCGCAGTCCCTCGTCATCAGCGGAACAAATGTGCGTCGGCGAGATTGTCGACGGCATCCTGGCCGCCGGCGATCAGCACCGGACCCGAGTCCAGCCGCACGGCCGTGTGGGCCTTGCGAGGCGCGAAGCTGGGTGAGAGCTCCGCGAAGCCGCCGGTGATCGGATCGAACAGCACGAGCCCGGGCGCGAGCTGGAAGTCGTCCGAGCGCACGCCACCGGCCACGAGCACGCGGCCGTCGTCGAGCAGGGTCAGCGTGTGCTCGGCTCGATCGGGCACGTCGCCGTCGACCTCGGTGAACTCGCCCGTGCTCGGCGAATAGATCTGCCCGAGCGGCCCCTCGACGGCGCCGCCGAGCAGCAGCACGTCGCCATTGTCGAGCGCGAGCAGCTTGGTCTGGTAGCCGTACGCCGCCGACATCGGGCCGACCATTTCGAAGCTCTGGCTCGCGGGGTCGTAGATCTCGACGTAGCTGACGGGCGCGCCCATGAGATCGAGGCCGCCAGCCAAGAGCACGCGGCCGTCGGACAGCGGCGCACAGTCGACGTCGAGGCCGTATTCGAGGGTGGGAGTGCCGCCCAGCGCGGTGGGCCCGTCATCGGGGCTGACCCGCAAGGGCGCGCAGTCGCCTGGCGAGCACTCGTCGATCACCAGCACGTCGTTGCCGAGCGGCACGGCGCAGTGGAAGAGCACGCCGCCGCTGGGCAGCTCGCCCGCGCCGGAGAAGCTCTCGCTCGCAGGATCCCAGACCTCGATCGGCAACGCCGGGATCGTCAGCGTGTTGGCGTCGAGGGTCGTGCCGCCGAGCACGACCACGCGGCCGTCGGCGACCCGCGTCGCGCTCGCGTGGCTGCGCACGGTCGTGAGCGCCGCGCCCTGCTCGAAGCGCTCGGTCTCCGGATCGAACAGCTCGACCTCGGCCACGAACGCGTCGAAGTCGAGCTGGCTCGGGGCCCCACGCAGGCCGCCGACCAGCAGCACGCGACCGTCGGCCAGCGCGGCCGCGGCGTGGGCGGAGCGAGCCGACGCGAGCGGCTCGGTGGGCGCGAGCGCGTCTTCGTACTCGTACTCGTCGATCGGCTGCTCGGGCGCCTCTTCAGCGCAGCCGAGCAGCACGCTGGCGGCGATCAAATTCAGGCCGGTCCCCCGGGCGTGAAGACAAATAGCGAAGGCCCGCATGCGCGCGCGAGGGTAGCGGGCGTTCTCCCGGCTGGGTAGCTCAGGCCGCAGTGAGCAACGTCGAGGCGTCCGGGACCCCGCTGAGCGTGAAGATCTCGGCGACGACCTGGGGGTCGACGTTGCGCGGATCGGTGATCACGTAGCGCAGCAGCAGCTCGAGCTTCTCCTTCGGCTCGGTCGCCGCGTTCGCCTGGTCGCGCAGCGCCTGACGATGCGCGTTGAAGCTCTCGCCGATCACCCCCGCGAGCACCGAGTTGGCCTGCCCGTGCAGTTGACCGGTGAGCTCGTCCTTGCTGGGCAAGGTCAGCGGATCCTCGGCGATTCCGGCCACGCTCTGCTCGGCGTGCTCGTCGTCCTGTGCGGACACGGACAGCGGTTGATCGATCTCGAGCGGCGCACGACCGTCGGCGTGCACGAGCTGCGCCTTGACCTGCATGGTCGCGGTCAGCATGTGCGTGGTGATCGTGAACGTGTGCGTCGAGTAGACCGGCTCCTCCGTGGTCTGCGACGTGCTCGCGGCCTTCTCCTTGGCACGAATGACGGCGTTGCGCTGGTCCGCGAGCGCCCGGTTGGCGGCCTCGAGCCGGTTCTCCGCGTTGTAGAGGTTCTGCTCCATCCCGGTCGTGACCCCGGGTGTGTCGCCTTCCTTGGCGACATCGGCCGAGTACTGGGCGACGTACTGCTCCTGCTTCATGACCTCGCTCTCGCGCTCGACCAGGCGCCGCTCCTCGTCGAGCACGTCGTCTTGCGCGGACTTGTAGAACGGGTTCTCGACCTGCTTGGTGCCCGATTGATACTGCTCCGACTGCTCGCGCTTGCGCTTGTCGTTGGCGAACTTGGGGTTGCTGATCGTCAGCGACAAGGTTGCGGCTGCGCGCTCACTCTCGCTTGCGACCTCGAGCGACGAGCCGGGCTGCTTGCCGATGAGCAGAGCCCCGACCGTGGCGGCGCTGCCCTTGGCCTTGACCACGACCACGTACTGCAGCTGCGCCGAGATCTGCTCGCGTGCGGCGTCGCGCTCGGCGGTACCCTGCCCGCTCAGCGCGGCGATCTTGCTGCGATAGAGGAGCACCGAGCCGCCCCGTCCGGCCGCCTCGGCTTCGGCCGCCGCCGTGCTCAGGTGGGCCACCCAGGCATCGGTCACGACCTTGGCGTCGGCGGTGACGCGATCGCGGGCGCTCGGGAGCCCGGCCACGATCGCGTCGTAGATCGCCATCGCGTCGGCAAACTGACCGGCGTCGGCGCTCTGCTTGGCGCGCTGGCCTGCGACCTCGACGACGTGATCGATCAGCGCGAGGGTCGTGGGGTGCTGGGGCAGCAGCGCGTAGGCCTCGGCCGCGAGCGCGAGCGCCTTGGCGGTGTCGTTGGCGTCGAGCGCCGCACGAGCGGCCTTGGCTCGGAGCTCGACCTGCCCGGCCTGCGCCTCGGCCAGCTTGCTCGCGATCTCCTCGTCATCAGGCCGCAAGCGCAGCGCCTCGGCGTACTCGGCCGCGGCCGCGTCGTAGTTGGCGGCGGCCATGAACTCGTCGCCCTTCTCGACGTGGCCTTGCCACGCGCAGCCAAACAGCAGCGTCACAGACAGCAGCATCGAAGCTGCCAAGCTCGTACGAAACCAGCGTCGTCGCATGTGCATCGTCTCTATCACGTATCGACCAAGGTCCGACTGTGGCCAGAAATAGCCCCCCAACGGGGGGCACCACCTGCGGCCGAAGCCCACGAACCGATCCGCTTCGCTCGCAAAGCGAGCGAACGGCCGCGAAGCGGCCGCCCGCGGCTCCAACCGATCTGGCCGCGGGGGGGCTAATGAGCCACGCTGATGATGTACTCGGCCGTCCACTCGCCGATCCGCTTGCCGCAGGTGTGCAGGCGCTGCTGCGGGGCAGGCGTGTAGAGGCTCGCGTCCTCCTGCGTGCGAATGCGGATCTCGTCGAGCACCTGGCCGTCCTTGCTGAACACCACGCGTGCGGTGATCTTCGACGGCCAGGCAAACACGCCCGCGTACATCCCCTCTTCCCACTCCTCATAGACGACGCTGACCTGGATGGTCCCGGCCGGCGCCTCGCCGACGCTGAGCGAGACGCCGCCGATCTTGCTGCTCAGACCCTCGACGACGCCGGTGTTCGCCGACTCCTTGGTCTCGAGGTAGGTCTGGCGGTGCTCGTCCTTCTCGCGGGTCTCGAGCCACTGCTGCTCGCTCATGCGTTTGTCGCTGATCGCAACCTCCGTGTAGAAGTAGTTGACGGTCATGCTCGACACGCCGACCAGCGCCGAGGGTGTCTGGCGCAGCACCTCGTAGTGCACGCAGGCGCTGCTCAGCAGCGCGAACATGAGCACGGCGAGCATCGGCAGCGCGCGACGGCGAAGCGGAGCGAGCAGGGGGAGGAACGATCGCAGAGAGAACATCTCGGCGACGCTAACACAGGACCTCAGCGACCGAGTGCCCGTCGGGCGAGCTTGCTGACCAGCTCGCCGAAGCGCACGGTCGCGAGCTCGAGCGGCTCCTCCGAGAGCAGCACGTAGTGCGGAAAGCAGATCTCCTCGAGCGGCCGCACTGCCACCTGCGCGCAGACGATCTGCTGGCGACGGCCGAGCTGCACGACCAGGTTGCGCAGGGCAGCGACCGAGCACTGCGTGGGTAGACCGTCGCTGATCATCACCAGCAGCTTGGCCCGGCGTCGCGCGGCCGCAGCAACCTGGGCGGCGTGCAGCAGCGCGGCCGCGTCGTTGTTGCCACCCGAGGACTCGAGTGACGTCACCGCGCAGCGCTCGGCATCGCCGGCGTCCCAGATCACCGAGTCCGTGAAGCCCCAAAAGCGGGCCTCGACGCCGGGCAGCGAGCGCACTGCCTCGGCGATCAGCACGGCGAAGTGGCAAGCCTTGGCCAGCAGATCGCGGACCGACATCGAGCCGGAGCAGTCGATCAGCACGCCGATGAACAGATCGTTGTGCACCTCGAGCTCGCGGGCGATCAGCATGCGAGGGTCACGACGCACGACGACCGCCTGGGTGCGCGAGCGATCGAAGGTGCGCCCGCGCAGGCGTGCGTGGCGTGGCACGAGATCGAGGCCGAGCTCGCACAGGTACGCCCGCAGGCGCGCGGCGTGGCGGGTGACCTCGCGCGCGACCTTGCGGTGGGCGTCGGGCTTGCGCGGCACTCGACGGACGTCGGTGATCAGATCGAAGCGCTCATCCTCGCCGACGTTGATCGCGAGCTTGCCGGACACCCGACTGCGGCCCTCGCCGGCTTGCAGCTGGCGCGGATCGAGGATGCGCTCGACCTCCTCCTGGACGGCGTCGTCGGACACGGCCCCACGCGCGACCGCACCCTCGCGCTCGCAGTCGCCGAGCGTCTCGTGACCGCCACAGACGTTGGCCAGCGGCAGCTCGCCGGCGAACAGCTGGGCGAGCGCCTCGGTGATGCGCCACAGCTCGGCCATGTCGGCGTGGCGAAAGCGACCCTTGAAGAGATCGAGCCCGGCCTGCACCCGCGGGTCGTCCCAGCGATCGCCGAGGCCCATGCGCAGCGCTCGAGCGAAGCGGGCCCAGCTGCTGCCGTTGGCCTCGAGCGCCTGCAGGAGATCGCCGCGCTGGACACGGAGCTGCTTGGGGTCGTGCGCAGGCGCGGTCGGCTTGCTCGACAGGATCGAGAAGCTCGACGCGCCGAGCTGCTCGAGCAGCCAGTCCCACCCGAGGTCGCGCTCGGCGTGCAAGAACGCGTGCGCGGCCAGGCGCTTGAGTCGATCGCCATAGTCGGCGCGCAGCGATCGAAGGTTGCGCTCGAGGTGCTCGTCGGCGACCAGATTGAGCACGTTGTGCAGGCCTCGCTTTTGTGCGCGCCGCCAGATCTCGGCCGCCTGCTCGCCGCGGTGATACATGTGGTGGCCGAACTCGTGGAGGATCAGCGCCTCGACGATCTCGCGGCCGTGACGATCGCCGGCGAAGTAGGGCAGCGGCGTGACGAAGATGCGATCCTCGTCGAGCAGCGTGTAGCCGAAGTCCTGGCGCTTGTCGGTCATGTGCACGCGAAACAGCCGACCAGTCAGCTCGCGCCCGCGACGGACACCCCAGGCGAAGATCTGCGCGATGCCTTGCAGCTTGCTGCGGCGCCACTGCGGCGAGCTCGTGCGCTGGGCCAGGTGCGAGCGCACGGCGTCGTCGGTGCACTCGAGGAACAGCCGCCGCAGCGCTCGATCGACGGCCTCGCGCGAGAGCGCACTGCCGTCGCCGATGCCGGCGACGTCGAACAGGATCGACGCGCGTCGCTGCGTACAGGCTTGCTGGCCGCCGATCAGCGCGGCCGAGACGACCGCCTCGATCACCCGCGCGCGCACGCTCGGCTCGAGCATGGGCACCCAGGCGAACAGTCCGTCGTCGACCAGCGACGCGAGCATGACCGGGGCGGCGATCGGGTCCTTGCATGCGAGCAGCCGCTCGGCGACGCGGCGGCGGTAGTGCGTGGGCCGGTGGGTGCCGCAACGCAGAAACACACGCAGTGGCGGCAGCACGGTGCGATCGCCGGGCGGTTGCTCGAGCAGCCACTCGACCGCGCGCTGGTAGGCGTGCGGGTGCGGGCTGTCGACCAACGCGAACGCGAGCGCGCCGACCGAGGCGCTGCGGGCCAGCTTGTCCCAGTCGTCCGCGCGAAACCATCCGGTCCGCTGGTGCTCGCGCAGCGCCGCGATCGCAACCTCGACCTGCTCGCGCTCGCCTCGCTCGGTCAGCGCCAGCGCCATGCGAAAGCGCAGCTCGACCTCGACCTCGGGATCGGCGGCCAGCGCCCGGACATCGTCGACGCACTGCGGCGAGCTCCACATCGCCACGCTCGCGACCAGCACGTCGAAGCGCGGCGGCGGCTTGGCTTCGGCGAGCGCGAGCACCAGCCGCTGCTCGCCAGGCTCGCCGAGCTCGAGCAGGCGCAGCACCGCCTCGTCGACGATCGCCAGGCTCGGGCTCATGCAGGCCTCGGCCAGCAAGTCGAGGTCGTCGGTCGTGCGCAGCTGGGCGAGCAGATCGCCGCGCACGGCCGTGCCCTGGGCTCGCGCGGCGACGTCGCGATCGGGCAGCCCATCGATCCGCAGCCAGCGATGCAGCTCGTGGCGGGTCACGCGATCGAGATCGGGCGCCAGCAGCAGCACCCGCTGCTTCAAGCTGTCGAGCTCGCGCGCGCAGACGCCCGCGAGGAACAGCGTGACCAGCAGCTTGGCCGCGGGCGGGCCGAGCTCGGTGTCGAGCTGCTCGACCAGCTTGGTCGGCACGCCGTCGAGCGCGAACGATCGCATGCGGTCGGGCTCGCGGTAGCGCCACAGCGCGAACACGTAGGCCGCCGCCTCGAAGCAGCGCACGCGCAAGGCGGGCAGCGCAAACGAGGCGCAGATCTCGAGCGCGCCCAGCAAGCCACCCAAGTGAACGAGCAGCCACTTGCCGAACGCGAACGCATGCTGCTCGAAGTTGTGCAGCCACGCGTTGCCGAGCGGCGTCAGGTTGGGGTTGCGCTGCCACATCGTGACCGCGGCCGCGAGCAGGGTCTGGGCGAAGCTGGGATCGTCGTGATCGAAGTAGTCGACGAATCCGCTCGCAACCTCTTGGAGGGGATCCTGGGCGCCGATCAGCGCCACGCAGACCTCGAGCGAGGGGCCGTGCTGAGCTCGGCGTGCGAGCGCAGCCGTCAGCCCTTTGCAGGGGGCCGCCAACGCGGGCGCGAGCGCGTTGCCGAGCTTGTTGAGCGCACAGCTGGCGATCGTGTCGGCCTCGCCCTTGCTCAGCTCGTGCACGTCCGCGCTCAGCGGACGATCGACGACGACCACGCCCGGACGCGCGAGCTTCTCGGCCGCGGCGCGGGTCTTGGTGGACGCGTGCGCACGCAGCAGCTCGGCGAGCGTGACCTCGACCGTGAACGGCAAGTGCACGCCGTCCTGCAACCACGCGATCAGGCGCAGCAGCAGCTCGACCGGCGTCGCGGTCACGAACAGCGCGAGCTTGGGTTGGCTGGCCTCACGCAGCAGACGCTCGAGCACCGCGGCCTTCAGCGGACGCAGGCGCGGATCGTCGAGCAACGCGCGAGCGACCTCGAGCCGAGCGATCTCTCCAAGCGGCTCGGTCAGCGCCTCGGCCAGGCGCGGCCTGGTCTTGTCGCCGATCACTACGTGCTCGCCGTCGATCTCGTGCAGCAAGGGCGGCACGCACTCGCACAGCTCCGACTCCGACAGCGACTCGATCAACGCCTTCGATCGCGCGAACGTGCTCGTCCAGGTTGCGATCGCAGCGGCGCGCAGGCGTGGACGCTGCGCAGCGGGGAGCATCGCGAGCAGCTCGAGGGCCGAGTGCACCCTCAGCTCCGGATGCTGACGAACCAGCTCGGGCGTCGCGGGTGGCAGGTCGCACAGACCCACGAAGCCGTCGATGTCGCCGGCCTCGAGCCGCGCGAGCACTCGCTCGATGCCGAGCTGGGCGAGCAGCCGCGCGTGACGAGGTCCGGGCAACAGCCACGCGATGCTGGCGGCCACGCGCAGATCGAGAGCGCCGTCGGGGCGCAGGATCAGCGGCGAGTCGAGCAGCGTGGAGGCGAGCGCCGAGTCGGTGTGCGATCGCGGATCGCGTTTGGCATAGAGCCGCGCGGCGCGTTGACGCTGCGGGAGCGGGATCACCTCGGAGGCGAGGATCGTCGGATCCTGCCGCACGGCGAGGGTCAGCAGCGGATCGCCGAGCTCACCACGCTCGGCCAGCCGCAGCACGGCCGAGACCACCAGTCGCGCGCCGCAGTCGGCATGTCGACTGTTGCGAACCAGCGGCGGGATCGCTTGCGCGTTGCCGCTGCGATCGATCGCGGCGAGCAGGCGATCGAGCAGATCGGCGCCGCCTGGGGCTGGGCCGCCGTCGTCGAGCCAGCGTCGCGCGTCGGCGAGCTGCTCCTTGCTGCGCCGAGCCGCGTAGCGCAGCAGCTCGATCAGCTCGAAGTCCTCGCAGGTGGCCAGCACCTCGCAGAGCTCGGCGTCGCTCGCGAGCTCGCGCGCGTGCAGATCGAGCGCCAGCCGCAGCCCGGCGCGCAGCGGCAGCTGGCCCACCGTCTCGGCACAGATCGGATCGCAACGCAGGTAGGAAGCGAGCCACTCGAGCGAGCTGGGCAGGTGCGCGACCGCTTGCGCGACCGCTTGCTGACGCACGTCGTCGCGCGGATGAAAGAGCGCATGAGCGAGGCGCAGCTCCTGCCCGCTCAGGGCGCTCTCGCACAGCGATCGCACAGCCGCCTGGCGAACCTCGGCCGCGTCGTCATCGAGCGCACTAACCAGCGCGCGCAAGCCTTCGATGCCGGTCACGCCCGACAACACCGCGATGACGGCCGCACGCACGCGCGGGTCGGCATGCTCGCGCCACGCCGCGGCAGGGCCGAGCAACGGCGCGCGCTGGCGAAAGGGCGCGCGCGCGAGCTCCATCAGCGCGACGAGCAGCTGCTCGGTCGAAGGCATCGGCGGCGCTTCGTCGGGCAGCAGCGCGTCACCGATCGGCGGCTGCAGCTGCTCCCAGATGTCGACGTCGCGCATGCGAGCGCTGCTCTAGCACAAATGGCAAGCGCCCGATCCACGAGTGCGGATGCGGGCGCTTGGCGAATGTTGGTTCGACTCGACGGAGTAAAAAATCGAGTGGAGCAGCGGCGAACAGGACTCTGGGGGTGAGCGCGACAGACTCGCGAGAGTCCACCGTCACGCAGACCATCGAGCCGGCTCGACGCTGCTTCGCTCGCTCGGGACAGACGGCTTGGACGGTGCACCTTGGGTGCGGCAGGCGGGCTTTCGGGCCTACCAACCGCGATGCGGTGTCCTCACCGAGATCGACGGTACGACGGGAGCGAGGCTCCGTCAGTCGCTCACGCAAATGTGAGCGACCGATCCAAAGGCGCCTCCGCGATGGTCAATGAGGCGCCGGACGCCGCGCCGATCACTCCCACCAGAGGGACCATCGTACTGACGCGGCCGTGGGCGGTCGTGGCGACCGCCCGTCATCTGAGCTCTCCCGAGCTGTTCTAACAAAACGACATCATGAGCAGCCTCCGTGGAGGTCGCACGAACTACGCGATGGCGCCGATTATATTCGCATCACCTCGCGATGCAAGCCGAGCGCGTGCGATACTGATCGCGTGTCGACATTGACCGTCAACGGACGCGCGACCGAGCTCGGCGAGCTCGACCCGCACACGACCGTGCTCGAGTTTCTGCGCGCACGCGGGCTGGTCGGGAGCAAGGAAGGCTGTGCGGAGGGTGAGTGCGGCGCGTGTGCGGTCGCGCTGGTTCGATCCGATGCATCCGGCGGCTCGCGCTACGTGGCGATCAACAGCTGCCTCACGCTGGTCGGCTCGATCGCCGGCGGCGAGCTGGTCAGCGTGGAGGGTGTGCGGCTCGATGAACACACGCTGCACCCGGTTCAGGCGGCGATGGTCGAGCAAGGCGGCTCGCAGTGTGGGTACTGCACGCCTGGCTTCGTGGTCAGCATGTTCGCCGAGTACTACCGACGCGATCGGCCGGCGTGGGATCCCGAGGCGGTCGCCGGCAACTTGTGTCGTTGCACTGGCTACCGGCCCATCCGCGACGCGATGCGCTCGCTTGGATCGCCTGCGCCGGGGGATCGCTTCGCGGCGCGGTGCGATCGCCCGGCGCCGACGCTCGGCTCGTTCAGTTCGGACCTTCGGTTCACGCAGCTGCGACGCGAGCGGAGCCGTCGACTGGTGCGGCCGAGCTCGCTGAGCGAGGCGCTGGAGGTGCTCGCGGCCGAGCCCGAAGCAAAAGTGATCGCGGGCGGCACCGACGTGGTCGTGGAGATCAACCAACGCGACGCTCGCTGGCCGCTGCTGATCTCGCTCGAGGCGATCGCGGAGCTGCGCTCGCTCGTGATCGGCGAGGACGTGATCGAGATCGGTGCGGGCCTCAGCCTGTCGGAGATCGAGCATGCGCTGCACGGCGCGGTGCCGCTGCTCGACGAGCTGCTCCCGTTGTTCTCGTCACGGCTGATTCGCAACCGCGCGACGCTCGGGGGCAACCTCGTCAATGCGTCGCCGATCGGCGACGGGCCGCCGGTGTTGCTCGCCCTCGACGCCGAGGTCGAGCTCGCGAGCGAGGCCAGCGTGCGCACGGTCGCGCTCGCGGAGTTCTTCACCGGCTATCGCAAGACCGTGCTCGCGCCCGGCGAGCTGCTGACCAAGATCCGCGTGCCGCGACGCCAGCCCTCGCTCGCGCACTTTTATAAGGTCAGCAAGCGAGTGCTCGACGACATCTCCACGATCGCGGCCGCGTTCGCGCTCGAGCTCGACGTCGACAACAAGATCACGCGCGCGCGCCTGGCCTACGGTGGCATCGCGGCCACGCCCGTGCGCGCGCGGGCGGCCGAGGATGGCTTGCTCGGGCGGGCGTGGACGCGCGAGAGCGTGGCTGCGGTCGCGCCCTTGCTCGCGAGCGTGGGCACGCCGATGAGCGACCACCGAGGCAGCGCCGACTATCGAGCGGCGATGAGCGTGCGGCTGCTCGAAAAGTTCTTCGCCGAGACGACGAGCGGGCGTCGCATCGGACCGCAACCGCCAGCCGTGCAGCTGCAGGAGGTGAGGCCATGACGGAGGTCGGCAAGGCCATCGCGCACGAGAGCGCGAGCGGACACGTCACCGGAGACGCGCGCTACACCGACGATCTGCTCGTTCGCTACCCGGACGCCCTGCATGCGTGGCCGGTCCTCTCGAGCCATGCGCACGCGCGGGTGCTCGCGATCGACACGCATGCCGCCGAGGCGCTGCCCGGAGTGGTCAAAATTTTAACCGCCGCCGATGTGCCCGGCGAGAACGAGGTCGGCGCGGTCCAGCATGACGAGCCGCTGTTCCCCGACGAGATCCAGCATCACGGCCAGCCGATCGTGTGGGTGCTCGGCGAGACGCTCGAGGCCGCACGCGAGGGTGCGGCCGCAGTCGCGATCACGGTCGAGCCGCTGCCGGCGATCGTGACCATGGACGACGCGCTCGCGGCCGAGAGCTTCCTGACCGACCCGCTGGTGATCGCGTCGGGCGACGTGACGCGGGCGCTGGCCAGCGCGCCGCGTCGCTTTGCCGGCGAGCTGCGGATCGGCGGGCAAGAGCACTTTTATTTGGAGACCCAGACCGCGCTCGCGTGCCTCGACGAGACCGGGGCGCTGCTCGTGCACAGCTCCACGCAGCACCCGTCCGAGACGCAAGAGGTGGTCGCGCGGGTGCTCGGCGTGGCGGAGAACATGGTCACCGTGCAGTCGCTGCGCATGGGCGGGGCGTTCGGCGGGAAGGAAGTCCAGGCCAACCCGTACGCTGCGATCGCGGCCCTCGGCGCGCGCGTGACCGGTCGGGCCGTGCGGGTGCGGCTCGATCGGCGGCTCGACATGATCCTGACCGGCAAGCGCCACCCGTTCTGGGCGCGCTTCGAGGTCGGGCATGACGATGACGGACGCCTGCTCGCGCTCGACCTCAAGCTCTACTCCGACGGCGGCTGGTCGCTCGATCTGTCCAAGCCGATCATGTTCCGGGCGCTGTTTCACGTCGACAACTGCTACCGGATCCCCAACCTGCGCGCGGTCGGTCGGGTGCTGCGAACCCACAAGGTCTCGCAGACGGCCTTTCGTGGGTTCGGTGGGCCGCAGGGGATGGTCGTGATCGAGGAGATTCTCGATCGCGTCGCGCGTGCGTGCGGCAAGCCGGCCCACGAGGTGCGGGCGATCAATTTTTATCGCGAAGGCGATCACACCCACTTCGGCCAGCTCGTGCGCGACGCCTCGCGGATCGAGCGGATCTGGATGAGGCTCTCGCACACCGCCGAGCTCGCGCGGCGGCTCGCGGCGATCGAGGCGTTCAACCGCGCGAGCGCCCACGAGAAGCGCGGGCTCGCGATCACGCCCGTGCGCTTCGGCATCTCGTTCACGACCAGCTTCTTGAATCAGGCCGGCGCGCTGGTGCTGGTCTACCGCGACGGATCGGTCCAGGTGAACCACGGCGGCACCGAGATGGGCCAGGGGCTCCACACCAAGATGCTGCAGATCGTCGCCGACGAGCTCGGGGTCTCGCTCGCGACGATCCGCATGATGCCGACGCGCACCGACAAGGTCCCGAACACCTCGGCGACCGCGGCCTCGAGCGGATCGGATCTCAACGGGGCCGCGCTCGCGCAGGCTCGGCGTGCCGCCGGGCGACATCACGTTCGCCGACGATCGCGTGCGACCGTTCTGGCAGCGCGAGGTTCCGAGCGCCGGGCTGTCCTTCGCCGAGGTCGTCGTGCAGGCGTACCTCGATCGCGTGCCGCTGTTCGCGACCGGCTACTACCGCACGCCGCAGATCCACTACGACGAGGCGACCGGACGCGGCAAGCCGTTTCACTACTTCGCGTACGGGGCTGCGGTCAGCGAGGTCGAGGTCGACGGCTTCACCGGGCAGTTTGCGATCCGCCGCATCGACATCTTGCACGACGTCGGCGACTCGATCTCGCCGATGGTCGACATCGGCCAGATCGAAGGCGGGTTCATGCAGGGGCTCGGCTGGCTGACCTCGGAGGAGCTCGTGTGGGCCGACGACGGTCGGCTGCTCACGCGCGGGGCCTCGACCTACAAGCTGCCCACGCTCGGCGAGTGCCCCGAGGATCTGCGCGTCGAGCTGCTGCCGATGGCGACCGAGCCGAGCGTGATCAAGGGCAGCAAGGCGGTCGGCGAGCCGCCGTTGATGCTGGCGATCTCGGTCCGCGAGGCGCTGCGTGCTGCGGTCGCGGCGTTCGGCGAAGAGCCGGTCAAGGCGATCGAGCTCGGCTGCCCGAGCACGCCCGAGGCGGTCTACTGGGCGATCGAGCGCGTGCGGGCGGCGGTCAGCGAGCGGGCGGCGGCGGAGTGATCACTCGGCTTCGAGCAGCTGCTGCAGCTCGACCCGCGAGAGCTTGCCGTCGGCGTTGATGTCGAACATCTCCAGCACCCCGGTGATGAAGTCGAGCAGCTTGAGGTCCGTGACATCTTCACCGCTGGCCCGCAGCATGTCGGTCAGGAAG
>DATLLB010000119.1:0-11639 GCA_035538075.1 Enhygromyxa sp. | reverse complement strand
CATCTACACATTCCCGCTGCCGGAGAACGCGGCCGTCGACGGCCGTGTGCTCGAGCGGCAGCGGCTCGGCCTCGGCGCTCACCCGCAGCTGCGGCAGCTCGCCCGGATCGGTGTACGCGAACAGCCCGTCGGCTCGCCGATCATCCGTGACCGGCCGCGCCATCGCTGGCGCGCTCGCGGTCTGGGACGCAGGCGGCTCAACGTGCGAGGCGCTCGCAGGGTTCGAGGTCTGTGTCTGGCTCGTGCAGCCGAGCACCGCGATGCCCAGCGACAGCACGAGCCCCCACCGAATCGGGACGTCGCGCAGACTCACGGCGCGCCTCAACGCAGTCCGAGCGGTCGCGGTCTAGCTGCTAGCCGAACACGGATGCGATAGCGTGCGCTCGATGACCTCCACCGAAGTCCAGATCGACCGCAGCAAGAACAAGGGCATGCTGGTCTACTTCGCGGTCCTCGGCGCGGCCGGGATCGCCGTCCTGATCCTGACCGTCACCAAGCAGTGGGGCTTTTGGGGTTGGTTCGGCGGCGCGCTGCTGCTCTTCACCTGCGTCGCGAGCATCGCGAGCATGCGCATGACCGGCGGAGCCGGCCTCGCCACCTGCCCGCAGTGCGGCCATGCGAGCTCGGTCCTGCACGTGACCCAGCACCGCTATCTCTGCTGCGCCGGCTGCAAGACCTGGCTGGAGGGCTCCACCCAAATGCAGGTGGTCCCCGACGATCACGTGGCCTCGTTCCCCGCGTTCGATCTGGTCTTGCCCGAGTCGTACACGTGGCCCGACGGCTGCCCGGTCTGCAGCGGCCCGGTCACCCGCACCGTCGAGCTCGAGGGCACCGACGTGATGGCCGACGTCGCGGGGATGGTCGCGCCCGTGATGATTCAGAAGGTCGTGAAGATCCAGGCGCCGTGCTGCTCGCAGCACGACGACGGCGTGGCCGTGCGCCGCGAGGGCGGCCACGCGATCGTCTCGTTTCGCTCGCTGGGCTTCTGGCGGCGCTTCATGACCAGCAACGATCTGCAGCCGCGCGCGAGCGAAACATGAAATTCGTGGACGAGCTCCCGACGGAGCCTTTACAACGTACGGGATTTGAACCCGCGACTCACTGGTTACGAGCCAGTTGCTCTTCCTTGCTGAGCTAACGGATGAGTGCCCTCGCCCGCATGGAGCTCGTCCGAGCCGGTGTGTAGCAGGGCTCGACGCCCGCGCAAGCTCGACCGCCGAAAATCAGCGAGCGAGCTGCCGGCTAGCCTCGGCCGCCCGTCGGCGCGCGCGCTGCTGCACCCGTCGCACGAAGTTGGCGACCAACGCCGTGCCGCTCTGCGTAAACACGGACTCCGGGTGAAACTGCACGCCCTCGACATCGAGCGTGCGATGCCGAAGCCCCATGATCTCGCCTTCTTCGGTCTGCGCGGTGATCTCCAGGCACGCAGGAACCCGGGCCCGATCGGCGACCAGCGAGTGGTAGCGCATGACCTCGAGCGGGTTGGGCAGCCCGGCGAACAAGTGCGCGCCGCAGTGCTCGATCCGCGAGAGCTTGCCGTGCATGGGCACGCGCGCGCGCACAATCTCGCCGCCGTAGACCTCGGCGATGCACTGCAGACCCAGGCACACCCCGAGCACAGGCATGCGCGAGCCGAGCGTGGCGATCGCGAAATTCGAGATCCCCGCGTCGCTCGGATCGCCAGGCCCCGGCGAGATCACCAGGGCGTCAGCGTCGAGCGCCGCACACTCGGCGGGCGTGATCGCGTCATTGCGCAGCACCACGATGTCGGGCTCGTGACAACCAATGAATTGGACCAGGTTGTAGACGAACGAGTCGTAGTTATCGATCACGACGATCATTGCCACGCTCCCGCGCCGCCGCTCAGCGCCCGCCAGGCGTTCTGCAGCTTGGCCACGCACTCGTCGTATTCGCGGTTGGGCTCGCTGTTGTAGACGATGCCCGCGCCCGCGCGCGAGTAGGCGAGCCCGTCGTGCAGCGTGAGGCTGCGGATCAGGATGTGGCTGCGCAGGTCGCCGGCCGGGGTCAGGAAGCCCACGCCGCCGGCATAGAAGGCCCGCGCCGAGCCCTCGAGCTCGTCGATGATCTCCATCGCGCGGATCTTCGGCGCGCCGGTCATGGTCCCGGCCGGGAAGCTCATGCTCAGCAGATCGAGCGCGTCGCAGTCGTCGCGCATGCGGCCGCGGATCTCCGAGCTGATGTGCATGACATTGTAGAAATACTCGATCTCCATCAATTGCTGCGGTCGCACGCTGCCATGTTCACAGACGCGACCGAGATCGTTGCGGGCCAGGTCGACCAGCATGCGATGCTCGGCGCACTCCTTCTCGTCGTCGAGCAAGCGGGCCTCGAGCTCGGCATCACGCACGCCCCGGTGCGCGAGCGTGCCGGCCAGCGGTCGAATCACGCACTCGCGCTCGCGCTTCTCGACCAGGATCTCCGGCGAGGCGCCGACCACCGCGAACTCGGGCGCCTCGACCACGAAGTTCGCGGTCTGGGGATTGACCGCGGCCATTCGTCGAAACAGCGTGATCGGGCTGGCCTCGACCTCGCACACGCGCTCGACCGAGAGCACGACCTGGAAGATGTCGCCGGCCATGATGTACTCGCGCGCGCGAGCGACGGCCGCACAGTATTGCTCGCGCGTGGTCTGGCTGCGCGGGCTCGGGCGCGTGCCCTCGTGCATCTCGTCGATCGCAGGCGACGGGCTCGCGTTGGCCAGCGCGCTCGCGATCTCGTCGAGCTCACGCCCGCGCGCCGAGCCGCTGCGGTTGCGGACCAGCACGGCCTCACCCGACTCGAGATCGATCGCCAGCGCGATCCGAGGCACGAGCGCCCAGATGTCCGGCAGCCGCGAGCGCACCCGCTGCGCGAGCTTGGCCTCGAACTGCCGCGCCGCGTCGTAGCCGACGATCGTGAACACCGACTGCGCGAGCCCGGCGAGCCCGTCGAGTGGAGTGCAGTAGGCCGCCAGCAACCCCCGCAGCAGCGCGAGCCCGGGCGCGCTCGCACGCGCGCGACCGTGCGGACCCTCGAGCACGCTGCGATCGCGAAAGATCGAAGCCTGGTAGAGCGGCGCCCCGCAGAGGATCGCCACCCGCCGCCCGTCGAGATCGGACTCGAACAGATAGCAAGCCCGCTCGCGCCCGCCCGCAGCCTCGCGCAGCGCGGCCAGCAGCGCCGGCCGATCCTCGATCGCCAGCTCCACGGCCATCACGTCGGTGTGGATCGGCTCGATCACGTGCGCGCGACCTCGGTCGGCTGTTGCAGCAAACCAAAGTGCTCAGCGATGCGCGCCGCCGCTTCGTCGGGCGTCAGCTGGCTGTTGTCGAGCCGCAGGCGCTCGCCCGCCCACGGCAGCACGTCGTCGGGCGGGTTGAACATGCGCGAGTCGTTGCGCCGCACGCGGGCCTCGGACGCGACCAGATCGCGCTTGCTGGGCTTGTGCAGCAGGCGATTCTCGGTCCGGTTGCGCTGCAGTCGAACGTCGAGCGGCGCGCTGAGCTCGACGAAGCAGCGCCGCGCCGGGCCGATCAGCTCGAGCAGCGTCTGCATCATCTCGGCGTCGAGCGGATCGTCGTAGCAGTGCGTGCGCGTGAAGATCAGCCCCGGATGCACGCGGGCCAGCTCGTCGACCAGCAGCTGCGTGATCGACTTGGTCAGCCTCGCATACTGCGGCGTGACGCTGCGGAAGTAGGGCGAGACGATGTCGCTGACCAGGTGGTTGTGCAGCAGCGCATAGCCGGTCTGCTGCGCCAACGCCTGCCCGACCGTCATCTTGCCGACCGCCGGCGGTCCAAAGATGAAGACTGCACACGACACGCCGCCAGTATCGGTGAGGTCGATCGCGGCATGCAACCGCAATCGGACTAAATCCGCGGAAACACGCTTATCCTGTTGGTCAGGAGCCGCGCGTGGTCTCGCTCGTGCCAGCGCGAAGCCGCCTCGCCACAGTGCGTGCGAAACCACGGCCACCAGGCGGGGCTCAGACGTGCAATCATCCGCTCGTACTCGCCCGGGGTGGTAGCGATCGGATCACCATTGATCCCCGCGACCCAGTGCTCGAACAAGCTACGCTGATTGGCCAGCCAATCGCTGTGTATGGATGGATCGACGATGCGCGCGAAAGCGCGGGCGCCGAGCGCAAACCAGCGGGAGAGCTTGCCCTGCCGCAGCCGGTATGGCTGGCGTTGCGCGATCGCTTCGAACCAGCTTGCGACCAGCCCCGCCCGCTGCGCGCGAGGGTGCTCGCCAATGTCGCGCATGGCACCGATCAACGCGCGCTCGAGCTGCGCGAGAGTTCGCAAGGGCACATCGAACGACCAGCAATTGACCATCACATTGAGCCCGAAGCTCTCGACGTGATGCCACCAATAGGGCGGGATCCACAGCGCGTCGCCGGGCCCGACAATTGCTTGCACGCCGCTCTCCAGCGCCCGCGCGAAGCGAGGAAACCGTCGTCGATCCCAGTCCCGCAGCACCACCCAGCTGGCCGGCCTCGCGCCGAGCCCCCGGTCCAGCGCGGTCGGGTACAGGTCCGGCAGCGTGCTCAGTGGAAACAACACGACACGCTTGATCCCTGCCGCGACGCCCAGCAGGTTGTTGAAGGGATCGTAATGAAGGTTGGAGACGTGGCCGCCGCTGCCGATCCACATCCGCACGCGATCGACGTGCGTGCCTGCGAGACACTCGACATGGCCGACCTTGGCGAGCAGGCCGGGCGCGAGCGGGACGCTCTTCAGATAGGTGCTGTGCGTCGGCCTGCGCCGCAGCGCCGCCGCGAACTCGGCCGAGCTGCCCTCGCGCTTGCTGAACTCGCGGTGGCTCGCCCCAAACGCGGTCACGCCGTCGGGCGTGATCCCGCGGCCCCACGGGCCTTCGGTCCAGTGCAGGCGAGCCGCGCCCAGCGATGAACGCAACCACTCGAGCTGCGTGTCTTCGGCCTCGGCCGCATCCAGCTCGCGATGAAGAGCCCAGTGCGCGAGTGCACGTCGAATGACGAACGGCTGCCGAGTCGCTCGCAGCCGCGTCAGCTCCTGCGGGCTCGCGGTCTCGTCGACGAGGGGCAACGCGAACGGCAGCTCGGGCAGCTCGGATTTTGCTTGCCGAGGCACCGCCCATCGTACAATCGTCGCTGCAACTTGCGGCTCTGCATCCTGATATCGACCCTCGCGGCGCAGCGGCCCCACTTCACGACCTTCTACTTGGCTCGCGAAGCGCTCGCGCGCGGACACGAGGTCGTCGTCGCGCAGTACGCCGATCTGGGCCTCGACATCCGCGGTGAACCGATCGCCCGAGTCGCGCACGTGGGCGATGCCCGCCCGAGTCAGACCGAATACCTGGAGGCCTTGCACGCGGCGTGGGCCGAGGGTGAAACCCGAGCGCTGGGTGAGTTCGACTGCTTTTGGGTGCGCACCGACTGGCCGGAGCTCACGCGCATGGGCCATCACCTCGGGCCGCAGACGGTCGTGCAATTCGCCCGACTGCTCGAGGCTCGCAACGTGCGGGTGATCCCCGACGTGCGCGCGCTCGGGATGGGCGACAGCAAGCTCTACCTCGATCAGTTCCCGCTCACGCTTCGACCTCGCTCGATCGTCACGCTCAGTCACGCCGACATCAAGGCGTTCGCGGCCGAGGTCGGCGGCACCGTCGTGCTCAAGCCGGCGATCGGGGCCGAAGGCAAGCACGTGTTCCTGTATCGGCTCGACGCGCCCGAGAACGCCAACCAAATTTTCGAAGTGCTGGCCGCGAGCGGCCACATCTACGCGCAAGAGTACGTGGACGAGCGGCCGCGGCGATCGATCCGCGTGTTCCTGTTCAACGGCGCGCCGCTCCAGCACCAGGGCAAGCATGCGTGCGTGATGCTCACGGCCGCCGACGGCGACCTACGCAGCAACGCGGCCAACGGCGGGACCCCGACCGCCACCGACCTGAGCGAGCGGGTGCTGGCTGCGGCCCGTCCAATCGCCGCGCAGCTGGCCGCAGACGGGTTCTACCTGTCCGCCATCGACGTGGTCGGCGAGCGGGTCATCGAGGTCAACCAGATGAACGTCGGCGGCATGCGAGCGGCCGAGCGCTTCGCGGGCGTCAACTTCAGCGCGCATGTGATCGCGGTGCTGGAGAGCGAGCTCGCGGCGCGATGATCGACCCCACCCAAGCCGCCGCGACGCTGCGCCGCCGCGATCCCGAGCTCGAGCTCGACCAGCAGCGCTTCGCCGAGCGAGTGCCACGCGAGACGATCGGCCCCACGGCTGCGTGCCTGCACGTGGACGACTTCTCGGGCATCGCCATGCCGCCCGGAGATCCGCTCGCGCATGCCTGCTTCGGCAGTCGAGCGTTCGCCCGCGCGCGCACGCACGATTTGGTCGCCGGCCGCTGTGCGCAGGTCGATGGCTTGTTGGACTACCTCGAGACGTGGCTCGGCTTTGCCCGACCTCGCTACCTCGCGGTGCCCGAGCGGCCTGGCGCCGCGAGCAACCTGTTCGAGGCGATGATCGACGACGCGCAGGTGCTGCGCACGATCGGAGCGTGGGCGCGCGAGCGCGGCGGACCCCCGCTCCTCCACCCGTACATGGGCCACGGCTGGGCGTGGCGGCTGGCCATGGCGCTCGACCAGGTCTGCGGGGCGACCGTGGCCGTGCTCGCGCCATCGCCTGTGCTCACGCGACGCGTCAACGATCGCCTGTGGTTCGCCGAGCTCGTCCGCCTGCTGCTGGGCCCCGAGCACGCGTTGCTGAGCCACCCGGCTCGCAGCGTGGCGGAGATCGTCGAGCGCATGCTCGCGCTGGCCGAGTCGTCGGCGATCATCGCGGTCCACCGCAGCGACAGCGCCAGCGGTGCCGGTCTCATGCGCTTTGCCGCCGAGCACACGCGGGAGCCCGAGGCGCTGCAGCAACGGCTGGCCGCGTGGACGGCCGCGCAGGGCTGGAGCGCAACCAGCCCGGCGATCAGCGTGGAGCGCTGGGAGCCCGACGTGCTCGCCTCACCGAGCGTGCAGACCTGGATCCCGAGCGTCCACGAGGGCGCACCGATCGTCGACGGGATCTTCGATCAGCGCTTCGATGCGGACAATCCAGCCGTGTTCGTCGGCAGCAGGCCGACCACCTTGCCCGAGCCGCTCGTCACCACCATCGCCACGATGGCCGACGCGCTGTGCCGCACGCTGCAGCAGCTCGGCTACGTGGGTCGCTGCTCGTTCGACACCATCGTCTGCGGAGCGACCCTGCAAGGCGCGACGCTTCGCTTCGTCGAGTGCAACGGTCGCTGGGGCGGCACCAGCACGACGATGGCGCTGGTCGAGCGAGTGCTCGGCGACCATCGAGCGAGGGCATGGTCGGCGCGGAGCGTGACCCTGCCCTCGCGCGTGCGCTTGTCCGAATTCATCGATGCGGTGGCCGACGTGCTGTACGACCACCGCACTCGTCAGGGATGGGTGCTGCTCAACAACGTCACGTGCATTGAGGCGGTGGGCGCTCTCGACGTCATCACCCTGGGTGACGAGCAAGCCGAAGCCGAGGATCGCCAGCGCCTGCTCGCCGAGCGGGTGCGCCGGCGAATCGGCTAACGGGCGGCGTCGTGGCGCGCGAGCCCGTCGTGGCGCGCGAGCCCATCGTGGCGGGCGAGCCCATCGTGACGAGCGAGCCCGTCGTGACGAGCGAGCCCGTCGTGCCGCGCGATGCCGTCGTGTCGCGCGAGACCATCGTTGCGAGTCACCAGTGGTTTGATCGAGTACTGATCCATCGCAGCGACTAGACCGGGCTTCACTGTGGGAGTCAAGCATTTTCGAGGCGCGCGCGAGCCTGTTTCCACGACAATTCGAGCAGCCATTTCATTGTATGTATGCATGACGCCATGTGGCTTCGCGTCGATCCGACAATTCACATCCACTTTCAAGCCGACGCGCACGATCGACGCGGACTGCTGGTCGAGAGCATCCGCCAACAAGCGCTGTTCGAGCTGTTCACGCCGGCGATCGTGCGCGCGCTGATGCTCGCGGGCGACTGGATCACGCGTGTGGCCTTCGAGGCACGCCTGCTCGAGCTCGGGGTGCCGCGCGAGCGCGCGAGCCAATTCGTCGACGATCTGCTCGCGCATGGGCTGCTGCAAGAGGCCGCCGATCCACACGAGCACGCCGAGCTGGACGAGCGTGCCCGTCGCTACGCGGCGGCGGGCTGCATGGCCACCGCGACGCTGCTGGCCGCCAAGCGTCACCAGCGATACCTCGACTATGGCAGCGCCGAGGCGTGGGCGGGCGAGGACGCGCTGATGCGGGCCTATCGAGACGACGACCCGCCCCCCGAAATCACCAAGCGCCATGCCGACGCCGACTTGCTCCCGCTCCCGAGCGGACCGCCGCTCGACACCCCGCAGTCAGCACTGACGATCGCGTGGCTCTCGTCCCTGCTCCGCCACGCGTTTGGGGTCACTGGCTTCCTCGACGATCCCGTTCAGGGTCGACGACTGCGCAAGACCCATCCATCGGGCGGCGCGCGGCATCCGGTCGAGTGCTATCTGGTGTGTTCGCAGGTCGACGGGCTCGCACCGGGTGTCCACCACTACGCCGTGGCCGAGCACGCGCTCGCGCTCCTGCCTGGCGATCCAGCGGGCGATCCAGCGGCGCTGCTCGACGAATTGCTGCCCGGTCGACGGGCGCCGCTCGTGCTGGTCCTGACGGTCACGCCCGCGCGCGTGATGTGGCGCTACCGCGAGCCCACCTCGTTCTTCGCGATGATGCTCGATGTCGGTCACGCACTCGAGAATTTCTGCGCTGCATGTCGACGCGCCGGGTTGCCCCACCAGCCGTCGAGCGAGGTGCCGACGCGAGCGCTCGCGCGTCTCCTCGACCTCGCCTGGCTCGCCGAGCCACCGGTGGCCGCGCTCGCGATCGGCGACGTCACCCGCACGGAGCAGGCATGAGCGATCGCGTGCGTCCAAGCCCATGGCTCTCGCTCGCGTGGGAGCCCGCCCCCGAAGGCTCGCTCGCTCTGACCTTGCGAGCGCCACCCCGCCGCGGTCGCGAGCGCGTCGCTAGCCACGAAGCCTGGTTGGTCGAGCTGCTCGATCACCTCGGCGGTACGCCGGGATCGTGGAGCTTCGCCGAGATCGCCGGCATCGCGCGCGCCCGCGGCCACGCCGAGGCCGACGCCGACATCGAAGCCACGCTCGCGCGCGTGTGGCCGCTGGCGTTCGTGCGTGCCGACGCGTCCGAGCTCGATGAGCACGCGCTGCTGTGGGAGCGACGCGGCTGGAAGCTCGCGCTGCACTACCTGATCGCCTCGGCCGGCGATCCCTCAGCGCACGATCCAGCGGCGTCTCGGCGCCCGCCCGCCGCATCGAGTGAACCCGGCCGGCAGTCCGCCGATCTGCGCCCGTTGCCGTCGCCGAACGAGCTGCCCGAGCGGCCCCTCGAGGCGATCTTGCAGCGGCGGCGAACCTGTCGCGAGTTCGCAGGGACCCCCGTCGAGCTGCTCACGCTCGCGTCGCTGCTCGCCCACGCGACCGGCTCTGCCGCGCTGCCCGAGCAGGTCTTCCTGCACTTGCTGGTCATGCGCGTCACCGGGCTCGAGCCGGGTGTCTACCGCTACTCCCCTTGCGATCACGCGATCGCGTTGGTCAGCCGTGCGAGCGACGAGCAGGTCGAGGCGCAGCTGGTGCGGACGCTGATCGGTCAGCCCTACGCGCGCGGGGCCGCGGTGGCGCTGTTGCTGAGCGCACGCGTCGAAGCGCTGGTCGCCACGCGCCCGACCGACGCGGCGCTGCGCGGGTGCTTGGTCGAGATCGGCATGCTCGCCCAACGTCTGCTGCTGAGCGGGCACGCGATCGAGCTCGACAGCTTCCTGTCGGCCGCGATCCTCGAGCATGAGGCGCGAACATTGACGATGGGTGACATCGACGCGTCGATGTCACCCATGCACCTGGTGGCGTTCGGCGCGGCTGCGATCACGCCCTGCGAGCGTACTGGCTCAGGAGATAGGGCACCGGCCGCATGTACTGGATGAACCCCTGCGGGATGATGTTCTGTCCAGTGCGGAACGGGAAGAACTCGAGCTTGGTGTCGTCGAGCGAGACCTCGCTCATCAGTCGAATCTCGACCAGCGGCAGCCACTTCATCGGCTGCGACTGCGAGGCGGTCTCGAGCCGGAAGACCACGTCGTCCTCCTCGACCGCCTGGCGAATGTTCTGGTAGCGATCGGTGCCGGTCACATCGATCTGCGTGGCCGGCACGACGCGCAGGATCATGTCGTCCTGCTTGGCCACCTGGAACGGCGCCATGCCGTGATAAGCGTTGCCCGCGAAGTTGTACTGGTTGGTCGCGAGCGCGGCCACCGGGAGCTGCAGCAAGCTCTCCGAGGTCACGAGCAGCAGATCCTGGGCGCCCTCCTCGGGCTTGAAGTTGTCGTCACGATCGGCGCGGAAGCGGATCGACATGCCGAGCACGTCGGGGAGCATGATCTTCTCCACACTCCACATTCCGGTCGAGAAGCGCACCAACGCGTCGCCCTTGGTCAAGCCCTGCACGAGCTCGGTGAAGCGCGGATCGATGTCGGCGCCCTCGACCGACCGCACGTCGGCGCGGAAGTTGATCCCCTGCGGGTGGAAGATTCGGGCCTGGCGAAGCAGGCTGCCGAACGCGAAAATCGGGGCAATCAGGCTGCCCACCCAGAGGCCCACCGCCTCGGTAATACGTTGTGGTGTATGCATATTTACCTCGCCACAATGAGTTTTTTGCTCGACTCTTGTGTGAATCGAGGGTGAGCAGCGAACGCCAGGGCGGCAACCAAACCGCCCTGCGACCCGCTCCTCCGTCCATCGGGCGATGGAACCAAGCCGGATCAGAACACAGCCGAGACCGACGCCGGGACGAACGCGGATGCTCGTGGCGCCCGGCGGTGCCGGCGACACGAGCAAAGCGATCGACGAACCCCCAACGACGACGAGAGGGCTAAACCAGCAATTGCTCGAAGAGGGCGAGCGTCTCGGCCTCTTTGGGGTCGATGTGATCATCGGCCGCCACCAAGCGCCGCACGGCATCGAGGAACAGCTCGCGGTGCTCGGGCGGGACGTCGGTGGGATCGACCTCCTCGGGCGCGGGCGGGTGCCGCAGCCAGCTCTCGATCAGCTTGCGATCCTCTTCGAGCTCGAGGTGCTTGATCATCTTGCCCACGAACTCGCGCTCCTGGTCCTGAACCTCGAGATCCGCCCAGGCGAACGAACACACGAACTTCATGAGCCGAAGACGATCCTCGCGGGCGAGCGATGCGGGCATGGGCGGACCCTACCCCATCTCCCGTGGCGCCGGCACTAGAAAAGGATCACGGCCGAGCGCGAACCGTGGTCGGGCCAGGCGCGCTCATGATGCCGTCGGCGAGATCGAGCCAGCGCAAGCCCCGAGGCAGGCGCTGGGACGGCAGCACGTAATCGGGATGATCGGCGAGCGCCGCGACCCGAGTGCCCTCACGAGGCGTGCGGGTGACGACGGTGATCTCCTGCGGATCCAACTCGGCCGCGACCAGCGGGCTGCGCGTCGCAATCAACACCTGCGAGGGCCGCTGTGGATCGACCGTCAGCTCGCGCAGCAGCTGCATGACGACCGTCGTCAACGCCGGGCTCAGGCCGGCCTCCGGCTCCTCGACCAGCAG
>DATLLB010000118.1:0-8038 GCA_035538075.1 Enhygromyxa sp. | reverse complement strand
GCGCTCGACGCAGTGAGCGTTGTCGATCGTCAACGCGCGCTCCGAGACGTAGTAGGTCCCGCCCTCGCTGCCGAGGATCAAGAAGCGCTCGAGCCGAGCGCGGTCGTCGAGCACGAAGCTGTAGCCGCCCGCGTTGTTCGGCGCCTGCTTGGGCGACGCGGGCTCCGACTGTGGCGTGCTGCGACGCGAGAAATGCTTCAACAAACGACTAACCATCATCCACCTCCAACGGGCGCTTGAATAGCAGGCGCCCGCGGAGGTGCAAGTCGAAAAGTCACTCGATGTTGGCGAGGTTCTCGGCCGGCTCGCGCGCGAGGTCCTCCCACATGTCCCCGCGGTAGACCCAGCGACGCGTATAGCCATTCTCGTCGGCGGGGATGTTGTAGGCCGTGAAGCGCATCCACGCGCACTTGTTGTGCAGCTGCGAGATCGTGCTCGGGCGCAGACGGATGCGCTTGGTCGGATCGTAGCTGTAGTCGCCGGTCACCGTGGTCACGCTGCTGCTGCCCTGCGGGTTGACGCACTGGCCGTTGACCGGGTTGGTGGTCACGACCGAGAACACGATGTCGGCGGCGTACTTGCTGGTGTCGTTGGCGTTGATCCACGGCTCGTTCCAGCTGAACGCGCCCGTCCACGCATCGACGGCGCTCGACATCGGCGCGCCGCCGATCGGCACGTCGATCGTGTCGCCGTGGTAGATGTAGAACGCACCGACGCCCCAGGCCCACGGCCCGTCGAGGCCCACGTCGTTCCACAGCCGCATCTTCAGGCGCCCCGCACCCCAGATCCAATTCATGCCCGTCGTCGAGGTCGTCGGCGCGGCGCCGGGGTTGGGGTTGGTGCCCGAGCCGGTGCCGTCGCCCATCAGGATCATCGCGACGTGCATGAAGCCGGGATCATTGAAGACCGTGTGGCCGTCGGCGATCGCCCAGTCCTTGAACGTCACCGCGGCCGCGGCCGCGTTCGGAGCCGCCATGCTGGTCCCGCAGCACTGGGTCCCGTAGATCGGCGTGGTCCCATTCATGTGCGAGCCGAGCTCGCGACCGGAGGGCGCGGTGATGTCGACGACCGAGCGCGCGCGCAGGGTCAGCGTCGACGAGAAGCGGGTGTTTGCGCCGCCATAGCCCGAGTGCAGGCACAGCGCATCGGTGCCGGCACAGTTGGGGTTGTTGCCGACGTTGGTCGCGGCCCCGCCCATGATCTGCTCGGTGTCGTAGGCCCAGTTGCCGATCGCCACCGCGCCGTCTCCGAACGCGCCGACGACGAGCATGTCGGGCCGGCTCGCCCAGCCGTTGGTCGTGCAGTTGTCGTTGGTGCGGTTGACGAAGTTGGCCGCCGAGATGATGCCGAACACGCCCTGCGAGTAGGCGTAGTCCCACGCGTCGCGCCAGGCCGTGTAGGCCAGCTCGTTGCCGCAGTCGCTGTTGCCCCACGAGATCACGGCCATGTCGACGCCACCGTCCACGCTCGGATCGGCGGCACGAATCAGCCCCGGCTCGCCGCCGCCCGGCTCCCAGCGGTAGGCCTCGATCTCGGCCTCGTAGGCGCCGTGGCTGCGTTCGTCGCGAGCGGCCGCCGTGGTCAGGCTGGCGTCTTGACCCTGCAGCAGATCCGAGAACGCGCCGAGCATCGCGACCGCGCCATGATTGAAGGCGGTGCCGTTGATCGTGTCGGTCCAGCAGCTGGTGGTGCTGCAGGTCATGATCGAGGTGACGCGGCTCGGTCCGTCGAGCCAGTCGTCGAACCCGGGGTGTTGGTTGCCGCGATAGAAGCCGGCGCCGTCGAGCAACGCGACCTCGACGGCCGGACGTCCGCCGGTGCCCCGCCAGCCCATGTGGCCCTGGTCGAGGGCGATCTGCGTCTGCGATCCGGTGTTTGCACGAACCTCCTGGCCGTCGACGCCGCTCGGCGTGCCCATGCCGATCACGTCGAGCGAGCGCACGAGCCCGCTGCCGCGCTCGGCGAGCCGGTGCAGCTCGTCCTCGCTGCAGGCGATCCACGCCGCGTTCTGAACCGGGCTCGGCTGGACCAGCGCACAGAGCCCGAGATCGTCGAGCTGCATCATGCTGCGCGCGAGCAGATCGGCGACCTCGGCCTTGCGCTCGGCCTCGGCGGCCAGCACCGCGCGCTCGCGGCTTTCCTGCGGCGCCAGCCAGGCCACGCGGTGGTTGGTGTCCCACGGCAGCTTGGGCGTGAACGCGGCGTAGACGAGCAAGCGACCATCATCCATCACGACCGGCGCATCGGTGCCGCCGAGCTCCGCGTCGACCATGCGCGACAGCTCGACCTTCGACGGCGCCTCGGTCCACGTCGACGGGCCGCGCGGAGCCGGGTGCTCGCCGGTGTAGAGCATGCGCTCGGTGATGCGCCGCTCGCCGGTCTGCTCGTCGAGCTCGATGCGGACATCGACGTGCAGATCGAGGTTGGTCTGCGCGGCGACGGCCTCGAGGTTCATGTCCATCGGGTCGATGGTCGCTTCGTCGAGCAGCGGTGAGCGGGCCTCGCCGACCACGTTGGTGCTGACCCCATCGTCGGTGCGGACCCGGGCGAACAGCGTCTCATGACCGTCCCACTGGGCTCGATGCCGCTCGACCTCCGCGGCCGGGAGCTCGACCTCGAGCTCGGCCGCAGGGACGTCGGCGACCACCCGCGGGGTCGGCTGGGCCAGCTGACCGTGGACCGCGAGCCGCTGCTGATCCTGGTCCGACAGCGGCAGCGCGACCGCATCGGGCTCCGCCGCGGCCTCGACGAGCTCGAGCTCCTCCTCGACGAGCTCCGATTCGCCTTCGCACGCGCCGAGCAGTAGGCTCAATCCGGCGACGCTCACCCGCGGGAGAATGGTGCGACGATTCGAACTATGATGGATTTTGGATATTGTCATCTCGGCGACATCTCGACAATGATGACATTTACATAAATGTCAGCATTGTCGGCGGTCAACCCGCCGCCCGGACTGGGTCGAAGCCCGAGACGCCTCGCGCAACCGCAATTTCAGGCCCACTCGCAGGATAGGTGCGCGAGCATCAAGAGCGCCATTCAGTCGATCCAATCACTACTTTTGTCCTCGCGGCCACCTGCGGGCGGCCAGCCGCGAGTCGGGCAAACCAGCGATCACGCGGCGCTCGAACAAGTCGGCGAGCGGCGCATGAGCTTGCTCAAATTCGCTCGGGACTCAGCCGGCCTTCGCCGGGATCTGCAGCGGAATGTAGGGCATGCGATCCGCCGGATCACCGTTGCCATACAACCAACAATACGCAGCCCAGCGCCCGAGCACGGACTGTGTGTAGTGGCGAGTCTCGTCGAACGGGATGGCCTCGACGAACAGATCGAGATCCCAATTGCCGCGCTGCTTCAGCCAGTCGTCGGTGCGGCCGGGCCCGGCGTTGTAGCTGGGGATCGCCAAGGCCGGGCTGCCGTCGACGTTGCCCCACCGCGCGGTCAGTCCGGCGAGGTAGCGCTGACCGAGGTCGAGGTTGGTGGCGGGATCGTAGAGCTGCGCCGGATCGATCGTCTTGCCGGCCCGCTGCGCGACGGTCTCCGCGGTGCCGGGCATCAGCTGGATCAGCCCACGCGCGCCTGCCCACGAGGTCGCGCCCGGATCGAAGCGGCTCTCGGTCTGCATGATCGCGTAGGTCAGCAGCTCGGGCACGCCGTGCTCGCGCTCGCCCGGATCGACGAGCGTGCGGAACGGGATCGGATGCGCGAGCTCCCACAACGCGCGGTGCTGACCGATCGGCGCGCCGCGGCGCCAACTCGAGCCAACACGGCCGAGCGCGACTTGGGCCTCGCTGTAGAGCCCGGCCTGGGCGAGCACGGCGACCGCTGGCCAGCCATCGATGTCGGCCGCGACCAGCTCGTCGCGGGCCTGCTCGCCGAGCCCGAGGCTGGCCCACAGCTGCACGCGCGCGGCCGCAGGTGAGCTCGGGAGCTCGAGCTTCGGCGGCGGCTCGTCGGTCGCACGCTCGAGCATCGCGAGCCCGGCGCTCGCCGACTCCTCGCCGCAGTCGCGCAGCCGCGAGAGCGCCTGCAGGGCCGGGTAGCCGAGCGGGCGGGTCTCGATGGCCGCGAGCCAGGCGACGATCGCATCGTCGCGCTTGCCCAGCCGATCGAGCGCCTTGCCGCGGAAGTAGTGGAGCTTGGCGAGCTCGTCGCCGTGGACCTTGCCGGCCTTGATCGCGCCGTCGATCAGATCGATCGCGTCCTGCAGCCGGCCCTCGGCGAACGCCTGCACGAGCAGCCGTCGCAGCGCCTCGCCGGCCATGTCGCCGTCGGGGTGCTTGGCCAGCGAGCGCTCGTAGACCGCACGCGCCTTGCCGGGATCGCCCGCGCTCTCCCACGACTCGCCGGCCTTGATCAGCGAGTCGTCGGCGTAGGTGTGACCGGCATGATCGGCGGCCAGATCCTCGAAGCGCTGCCCGGCTTTCTCGTACTTGCCCGCCGCGTACACGCCTCGCGCGGCCTGATAGCGCGACTTCACCTCGAGATCGTCATTGCCAGCCTTCGCGCAGTGCTTGGCGGCGAGATCGAAGACTGGGGCGCTGGCCGATCGGTCGCGCTGCTTGAAGATCGCCGAGCCCTTCACATAGAGGACCTTGCAGCGATCGCCATCGTCGGCGCCGAGCTGCTTGGCGTGATCGATGAAGTCATCCGCCGCTTTGACGGCGGCCCCGTAGCTGCGCCGCTCGAGCGCGCGCTCGGCCTCGGCCATCGCCAGCTGTCGCTCGAGTCGCTTGCGCTGATCGGCGCTGCGCGTGACCAGCTTGGCCTTCTCGAGCTTGGCCAGCTCGAGCTTGGCCTCGTCGGCGTAGTCGGACAGCGGGACCTCGACGATCAGCTGCTCGAGCAGCTCCGCGGCCTCGCGCTTGTCGTCGTCGCTGCCTTCGAGCAACAACACGGCCAGCTTGCGGCGGCCCTCGTGCACGTCGCGGCCGTCGGCGCGCTTCAAAAATTTCTCGTACGAGGCGATGGCCGCGGCCCGATCACCCTGCCGCGCCTGCGCGTCGGCCTTGACCAGCAACGCGCGGTCGGGGATCCCGGCGGCCGGATCGGGCTCGAGATCGGCGACCAGCTGCAGCGCGGTCTGGCTGTCCGCCGCGTCCAGTCGCGCCTGAGCCTCGAGCGTGCGCAGGTGCGGCTCGATCGGCGCGAGCGCCTTGGCCGTGCGTGCGCGCGCGAGCCGATCGGCGGCCGACTGCCAGTCTTCGCGGTGCAGATCCTCGATCGCCCGCAGCAGCTCCGCGGCCGCGCGGTCGTCCTCCGAGAGCTCGCTGGCCAGCAGCTGATCGAGCAACGCGATCGCGGTCGCGTGATCCCGCCGCTCGCGGGCGAGGATCGCCTCGCGCCCCGGCCCATCTGCGAACCACAGCGTGCGACTGTCGGTCGGCGTGGTTTGCTCGGGCTCGTCGGGCGGCGGCGGCAGCTCGTCGGTGCCGATCGAGTTGGTCTCGGCCATCGACAGCGGCGGCGGCGACTCGGCGTGGCAACCCACCTGGGCGGCCAGCAAGCCTGCGGTGAGCAGCCATGTAGGCAAAAGCCTTACCCACTGTTCGTGCGCGCGCCTGGCCATCTCTTCAGCGTTCTAACTCTGCTCGATCGAGCGGCAAAAAACGAGCGCAATTCGGGGGCGTCCGCGCTCATCCCTGGCCGTGAACGGGCGAAACGCGAGGGCTGTTCCCGGAAGTGCGGCGGAGCCGGCTAGCATTCGCGTGTGGCGAATGTCAGCGATGCCCGGACGGTCCGCAGCCACCATCAGGCGCTGGCGGTGTTCATGTCGTATCCGAGCCCGCGGATCCTCGCCGCGCAGCTGGTGGTGTTGATTCGGATTCGCATGCACATGCTCGCCGCGGTCGGGCTCGCGAGCGTGACGGGGTGGGAGCTGCTGATCCCGATCGCGATCGTGCTGGTGCTGTGGCCCGTGCAGGAGTGGCTCGTGCACAAGTTCGTGCTGCACCTGCGCCCGCGCGAGCTGTGGGGCCGGCGCTTCGATCCGCACTTCGCCAAGAAGCACCGCGACCACCACGCCGATCCCTCCTACCTGCCGGATGTCTTTCTGCCTGCGCGAGTGATCGTGCCTCTGATCCCGCCGACGCTCGCGTTCTGGTGGCTGGTGATGCCGACGCCCGAGCTGGCGCTGACGGCCATGATCGCGTACGTCGGCGCTGCCCTGCACTACGAGTGGGTGCACTACCTTTCGCATACCAGCGTGACGCCGCGGACCGGATGGTTTCGTCGCGTGCGGCGTAACCATCGCTATCACCACTTCAAGAACGAGCGCTACTGGCATGGGTTCACCGTGCCGCTGGTCGACACGGTGCTCGGCAGCAATCCGAAGGCGTCGGAGGTGGAGACCTCGGCGACCGCTCGCACGCTCGGCGTGGAGCCGGAGTGAATCGCATGACCAAGCGTCGCATGATCTTCGCAGCATTCACGGCCACGATGCTGATCGCTGGCTGTACACGATCCGAGCCCACCAACACAGGCGTCGACCAGCCCGTGCCCACCAACGAGTCTGATGTTCCGATCGTGACCAATGGCTATGAGCTCGAACGTCACGTCGGCGAACGGGTCCGCGTCGTCGGGCGGTTCCACGAGCGCCGCGGCAGCCTGATGGCCAGCCCACCGCCGAGCCACCCCGTCGTCAATGTCATGGACGTGGGGCCCAAGACGGTCCTCGCCTATACGACGGCTCCGCTCGAAGACCGATTCTCGAATTGCGAGGTCGTCGTGGTCGCAACCGTGCTGGAGCGGCGAGGCCCGGTCAAAGACGGTGGTGACAGCGGTCGCATCTACGAACCTCGCCGGCAATTCGACCTGCAAATCGAGGAGATCGTGGAATGTTCGGCTCCGTGATCGGGAGGCGCGAGCGACAGCGGGTTTGAGAATCCGGTGAATTCCGAACGCCTGCATCGCACCAGCAGCGGCGGAGTCGACGGCGGTTGCGGAGACTATGCTCGCGCACCGCCATGCCCAAGCTCCCGTCGATCGCATCGTTGCTGCTGATCCTCGCCGGCTGTGCCGCCGCCGTGCCGCCGGTGGCCGAGGCTCCGCCGCCGCGGATGCTCGAGCTCGCGTCGACCGACTGGCCACCGTTCACCGCGATCGAGGGCGAGCCGCGGGTCGCCAACGAGCTCGTCGCCATGGCCCTGAGCGCGGACGCGATCCAGGCCGAGCAGACGATCCTGCCCGTCGACGAGTGGCTCGTCGCGCTGCGCTCGGGTGCGGTCGACGGATCCGCGGCCGTGTGGTGGAGCGAGGACCGGGCCGAGTACCTGCTGTTCTCCGAGCCCTACCTCGAGAACCGCCTCGTGCTGATCGGCCGCACGGGCGCGGACGTGTCGGCGACGTCGTTGTCGCAGCTCGCAGGCAAGCGGATCGGGATCATCGAGGGCTACGCCTACGGCGAGGCGCTCGACGGCGTCGAGGGCCCGGAGTTCGTCCCCTCGCCGAGCGTCCCGCAAAACGTCCGCGCGCTGCTGGCCGGCGAGCTCGACTACGTGCTCGCCGACGCGCTGTTCGCCGCCTACTCGATCGCCACGCACCCGCAAAAGCTCGAGCTCGTGGTCGGCGAGCGTGCGCTCGCGTTGCGAACGCTGCATTTCGCCGTACGCAAGGATGTGCCCGACGCCCAGGCGATCATCGATCACTTCGACGGTCGCGTCCGCCAGATGCTGCGCGACGGCAGCTACAATCGAATCCTCGGGATCGAGTGGCTCGAGGCCGACGTCGACGGCGACGGGCTCTCGGAGCTGATCTTCCAGGGCACCCACGTTGGCGTCGAGCCGCCGGACGCCGACTATCGGGTGCTGACGGCGAAGCAGGAGCGCAAGCCCGAGGTCGAGTTCCAGCCCGACTACATCATCAACGGCCAGCGCTACACCGCCTGGGAATTCGTGCCCGACTCGTTCAAGGTCACAGGCGTGGGCGGGACCAATCTCGGCGTCGGCGTTCGTTGGTGATGCTTTCTAGAATCGCACGGTGACGGGCTCGAGCTGCTCCAGCGATCCCTGATCGGCGTCGAGCCGCGCTTGCACGCCGAAGC
>DATLLB010000117.1:0-2867 GCA_035538075.1 Enhygromyxa sp. | reverse complement strand
GCCATCGCCATCGCCATCACCATCGCCGGCGTTGTCGGCCTCGGCGTTGCCATCATCACCGCCGCAGCCTGGCAGGAGCAGGGTAAGGGGGAGGAGAGAGAGTGAGAGAATGAAGGTCAGTTTGCGCATGTTCGGTTGCCTTTCTTCGCGCGCTCACGCTCGAGCGCGTCGCAACAAGTTAGGCCGCACGAGCGTGCAGACGCGAATCTCGAGCTCCGGTTGCTCGAGGCCGGAACGCCGAATTTCGGCCGTACACAGCGGAATTCGGGCGAATGGCCAGATGCCGGAATGCTCGTCCCGGAGCGAGCCCCCATCGATTTGGGGGAGCCTCTCGGTCCGGGGTCGCCCAAAAATGGGGGAGGGTCAGCCGTCGAGCTCGGCGATGCAGACCTGCCAGAGTTGTTTGGCAGACGACAGGTTGAGCTTGCCGAGGATCGCCTTGACGTGGCTGCGCACGGTCTCGGCCGACAGCTTGTGCACGGCGGCGATGCTGTTGTAGTCGCGGCCCAGCAGGAGGTCGGGGATCAGGCGTGCCTCCGCAGGCGTGAGCTGGCCGCGGGCGACGACCATTGCCGCCATGCGGTCGAGGAAGCCCGGTGCCGAGCCGCCTGTGTCGTTCTCCGGGCCGGTGGCCATCAGCACCTCGAGCCAGGAGTCGTGGCGCTCGCCGACAGTCTCGGGATCGAGCCAGCGTCGAAATTCCGCGGTTCGCTTCTGGGCCGCGCTGATGGCCGCCTCGAAGCCGTCGGCGGTGAACGGCTTGCGCAGCAGTCGGTGCACGCCGAGGCTGAGCGCGAGCGGAGCGGCGGCTTCGATCTCCTCGCCGCCGACCAAGATCATCGCGCAGGGAAGCGGCGGGACGCGGAGCTGGCCGACCAGGCCCAGGCCGTAGCCGTCGGACAGCTGCACGTCGACGACTGCGGCCGCGAAGTCGCGGGTAGGGTCGCGCAGCAGCTGGCGAGCAGCAGCGAGCGTCGCCACTTCGACCGGGGTGAGCTCGAAGCGTGCACACAGCCGGGCGATCATGCGGCGCTCGGGTTGCGCATCGATGGCCAACAGCACGCGTGTCATATCCCACCGCACTTGTTGGTGACGAGGTTGCAGTTGGCGTTGCAGCACTCGCCCTGCTCGCAGACCTCACCGTCGGCGAGACAGCATTGCGACGTCACGATCACGCACTCGCCCGGCACGCACACGAGCGTGCCTTCCGGGAGTTGATAAGGGTCGGCGCAGGTCGAGTCGCCGAAGTCGTTGCCGTCGCACGCCTCGCCCGGCTCCTTGATGCCGTTGCCACACTCGGGCGCGGGTCCGGTCTCGTCGGAGCTGGTCTCGGTCTCGGTCGAGTCGGTGCCGGACTCGCTCTCGGACTCGCTCTCGGATTCGTCGTGCGTGGTGCTGCCCTCGTCCGCGACTCCATCAACGCGGCACCCGGCGGGAATCTCGTCGAGCGACGCGACGCAGCCGTCATGCTCGGCCTCGCACAGGCTGCAGTGCGGACGCGAGGGGTCGAGCTCGAGGCAGGTGGCGTCGAAGCTTCGGCGGCCGCAGTGATCCTCGTTGGGGATCCGACACGCGAGCAGCGACAGCGCGAGCGTGAGCGGCAACCACCTCATCCGAACCTCCACGCGAGCACGATCCCAGCCTGCGTGCGCGCGCCGAACGGGGCCAGCGACCATCGTGGCTGGCGTCGCTGCTGAACCGCGAGGGCCGTGAGCACGGCGCCAGCGGTCGCGGCCACGACTCCGCCGGCGAGCAAGGCATAGCCGACCGGGCGCGTGGTGATGAGATCGAGCGGGTTTGCTTGGTCGATCTTCGGCTCCGGGATCGCCAGGCCCACGCCGGCACCGAGCGCTCCGCTGCCGAGCACCAGCAAGCTGATGCCGCCCGCGAGCATGCCCTTGCGATCGCGCGGCGTCGTTTCGGTCGGCGGTTGCTCCACGGTCGGCTCGGGCGGCGGGGGAGCGTCGGGAGCAGGCTCGTCGGGTGCGATCGCGAGCTCGCGCAGCGTCTCGAGGATCGGCTCGAGCTCGGCCTCCGTGCGCGCGACGAGCTCGGTCTCGGTGCACAGTGAGCACTCGACATGCGTGGGCTCGGCGAGCGGCGATCCGTCGGCGTCGCGCAGCTCGAAACGCACCACATACCCGGGCTCGTCGCCTGCGAGCTCGCGGACGGCGATCGAGAGCGCGACGTCCTCGGCGTCGCCAGGCAGGACCTTGGCCTCCCGCAGCACGATGTTGGCGCGCTCCTCGATGCGGCGGTGCAGCACCTCGGCGCCACCGCCTGCGTCGCGCGTGTCGATCTCCAAGCGCGCCTCGATCGGCGCGGTGTCGGGCGGCGGCGCGGCGAAGGCCGAGCCCGCCCACGCATTCATGGCCGCGCCGAGGGCCACGGCGATCAGCCGGCGAGGCGTTTGGTGCAGAGCGTCACCCACTTCTTCGCTTCAGTGTCGGTGAGGTGCTTCCCGGCGCGCAAGCAGTCTTCGAAGCGGCCGAGCTCCATGTACGCCTGCGTCTCGAGCTTCTTGCGATCGCTCGCGCGTGCCCAACACTCGCGCTGCTCGGTTGCGTCCAGCACGGTGTCCCAATCATGGGCACTGCGGGCGTCGAGCGCTCGCGCGCGCAGCTTCTCGCAGCGGGTGGTTTCGCTCGGCTTGGGGACTGGATCGGTGGCTGGAGTTTCGCGCGGCGGTGTTGCGCTCGCGTCGGGTTGCGCAGGTTGGAGATCGGCGAGGGGCTCGGGCTTGGTCGGCGGCTCGATCATCCGTGCGGGCTCGGGCTCAGCGAGCTGCGGGGCAGGGCCATCGGCGGCCACGGCCTCCTCGCTCGGCCGAGCGCTCAGAAACATGCCCACGCCCACCGCCGCAGCGA
>DATLLB010000116.1:0-3743 GCA_035538075.1 Enhygromyxa sp. | reverse complement strand
AGACCGCTTCCACGCGATACCTGACGACGTGACCGCGATCCAGCACCGCCGCTTTGACTCGCCGCTCGACCTCGCGCTCGTGCCGGGCGTTGGCCTCTTGCGTGATGATGCTGATGTTTCGCCACTGATGCCCCGGGCCATACAAGTCGGCGTTGAGCAGGTGCCCACGGATGTAATAGGTGCGGCCACCTTGGGCCGAAAGTCGCTTTCGGAGCGCGTCCCAGGTGTCATTGGTTGTTGACGCTTCGGTTCCGCCCTCGCCTTCGCGGCTCAACGGGTTGGCAACCATCCCCGTGCCGAACTCGCTCGTGGCTCGCTCTCGTGAATAGCCAACGCGGGTCCTCGGGAGCGTCCCCGACCACTGGCTCGGCGGCAAAGAGGCGGCAATCTGCCCACGCGTCGAGTTCGGGCTGATCACATAGTCATAGATCAGCTGCGTGACACCATTTTGCGTGATCGTCTCGAACTGATCCTCGTCGATGAAGATCCGCACATTATCCAAGAGCCAGCGACCGGCTTCTTCTTCGATGCCGTCCATCTCGTCTTCGATACCGTCGTGGAGCTCGCGCGGCGCCATCGCGCCCTCGCCCATCGCGTGAACGAGCGCACGCTCGATCAAACCATCCGCAGCCTGGACGACGCGCTCGTACCTGCTGAGGTCCGGCTCCGCAGTCGAGAACCAAGGATCGCCTTGCTGGTCGGTCGCATACCACCCGGGCCCGGATCGCGACGAGGCAGACAACAACCGCATCGTCCAGTGCTGCGCGCTGCTGAACAGCGACTGGCGGACGCGGGCCTCGAGGTACCAACGATCGCGCTCCGGCTCGGTCTCCACCCGGAACTGCAGCCGCGTACCGCGTGGCATGCCGCGCGACAGCTCGATGCGCAGCGCGAACAACAGGCGCTCGAGATCGTCGCGCGAGATCATCGCGTCATCCATGCGCCCCTCGAGCTGCGTCCAGGCCAGTCGCGCGCGCGTGGCCGCGTGCGCCCGCCACAGCGCCCAAGTCGTCGCGTCGTCGCGCAGCCAGTCGGGCAAGCTGTTCCAAGCCGTGCGAATCGTGTCGACGATCCGCCGCGCGCGACCGAGCAAGGGTCGCAACCATTCCATCATCCGCGCGAACCACTGCTCGAGGCGGGTGATCAGCGGACCGAGCCGCGTGCCGCGGAGGGAGTTGAGCCCGCGCAGCAGCGGGGTGCCGATGCTGCGCAACGTCTGGAGGGCCCGCATCGCCGCGCTCGCAAAGGTGCCACCGCTCCTGGCGACGGTCGCGGCTCCACGTGCGGCCGCGCCCGCGGCCGAGCTCGCGGTCAGCTCGCCGCCGACCGCTACCGATCCGACGCCGCCGGTCAAGATCGCGAGCACCACGATCACGATCACCAACCCGTAGACATAGCCGATCGCGTGCCCGATCTCGTATCCGGTGCCCTCGGCGTTCATACGCGACAACGCGCTGCGCGTGAGATTGCCGGATTGCTCGCGCACGACCGTCAACAAGCGCTCGCGCATGTCCAACAAGAAGGCCTGGAGCTCCTCGGCGGTGATCCGCGAGTCGACGAAGGCCTGCAGGAACTCGCGAATTTGTGTGATCTCCTCTGGCAGCTCGGGCGGCCGCGTGGGATCGAAGCCAGCTGAAGCCGAACCGGTGGAGTCCTCTTCAGTCGCCGAGTCGCCGCGCTCCCAGGTCCGCACGTCGTCGTCGGTCGGCGCTCCGAACTCGACGTCATCACCGGTCGGCGCCGGCTCGAGCTCGGCGTCGAGCTCTGCTTCCGGCACGAGCTCGTCCTCGGGCGCGAGTTCGCTGCCGGTCTCGGCCACCGCGGCGTGCTCCTCGTCCGGCTCGCTGCTGAGCAAGCCCACGCTCTCGAGCGACCATGAGAACACCCACCCGAGCGCCTGCAGCAGGGTGATGACCAGGCCAATGGTGCTATCCCAGACCGCCTCGAGGAACCCGACCAGCATGCCCGCGCCGATCTCCACGTCGCCGGCGAATATTCGGGCGATCAGATCGACCGCGCGGACCTTCTGCTCGGTGTCGGCCTCGAGCAGCGCGGTCAAAATGCCCTGCATGCCGGCCTGGATCGCGGCGAGGATCGGGTTGTTCGGGACCGGGATGAAATCGACGATCCGCAGCAAGATCGTCAGAATGAAGTCGATGATCGGGCCCTTCATGCATTGCGGGATCAAGTAGACCCACACAAAGCCGCCGAGGAACGCGAGGATGGTCATCGGCGGCGCGAGCAGGGCCATGACCAGACCGACGAGGATGTCGAACACGGTCCGCAGCGCCCGATCGACGTTCGCGATGATCCACGCGAACCCACGCAGCGAGAACAAGAAGCAATCGAACACGAACAGCCCGAGGGTGCGCAGCGGCCTCAAGATGGCCATGAGCAGCGCGACCAGAGACTCGAGCCCGAGCATCCGACCCAACCACGCGAGCGCGGCGTCAAACCTGCGGACCAGCCCGCGCACGAACGCGCCGAGCGAATCGATGGCGTCGCGCACGAAATCGCCGAGGCTGCGAAACATCGCGAGCAGCGGATCGATCACGCTGGTCTGCAGCTGCTCGGCCATCTCCGCCAGCCACGACTCACCCTCGGCGAGCAGCCAATCCCACAGCCGCACGACCATTCGCCAGCCGGCGCGAATCTGCTCGATCATCGCGATGATGTCGGCGAGGAAGGTCTCCTCTCGCAGCCACCGCCACAGCTCGACGGCGCGATCGATGATCGGTTGCACGGCCGCGATCGCACGCTCCCACAGGCGCTCGAGCGCCTGCCGGAGCGCGGTCAGAGGATCGAGATCGAGCGGCAGCCCGAGGAACTCCGCGATGTGCCGCCACGCGGCACAGGCGTACGAGCCGAGCGTGTTGTAGAGCTCGGTCACCGCCCCTTCGATCTGATTCCACCACTCGAGCAGCGTCGACGCGGCCGCTTGGCCGAACGCGAACAGGTCCGCGATCACGCTGGTCTGGTTCTCGAGCTCCTCGCGGTTGGCCTGCTCGACCGCCGCACGGATCTCTCGCGCAAACGGGCTGTCGAGCAATTCGTCGAATTCCGCGATCACGTCGTCGAGCAGCTCGTCGAAGCTCTCGCAGAGATCGGCGTGCAGCTCCTCGGTCATCTCGCCGCAGGTGTGCTGCTGCTCGATCGCCTGCAGCGCGGTCTGCAGGCGCAGCAGGCCCGAGCGCTCGAGCAGGCCTTGCACCCAATCGTCGATCAGCGCGGTCGCGTCCTGAATGGGGCCGAGCAGGCCACGATCGATCAGCCCGGCGATGGTCGGAAACCGGGTGCGAAGGAACGCCAGCAAGCCGCCGCCGAGCAAGGCATCGAGGCCGCTCGCGGCCGTCTCGAGGCCCTCGACCAAGCGATCGAGGCCGCGCTGCACGACGCCTGCGAGGGTGTCGGTGCCCTCGTCGATCAACGCGTGCACACGGTCGGCCCAGCGATCGAGCAGCGACTGCGCCTCGGTCAGCGCCGTGTCGATGCGCTGCTCCCAGCGGCGGGCGATCTCGCCGAACTCGCCGGGCAGGTTGTCAGCCATCACCTCGAGGCTCGTGCGCACGTGCGTGAGCACGGTCGTGATCTGTCGGCGCGCGTGATCGACGATCGCGTGCGCGACCGCGGCCGCGGCCCGCAGCATGTTGGTGATGGCCGTGCGGGCCGCGTCGATGAAGGCCTGAATCGGCCGCAGAACCGCCGAGACCGCGGCTCGCAAGGACTCGACCAAGGTCTCCCAC
>DATLLB010000115.1:0-3226 GCA_035538075.1 Enhygromyxa sp. | reverse complement strand
GAGCACAGCTCGAGCCGCAGCTTCTCTTCGAAGCGCAGCTCGACGGTGCGGGTCGGGGCTCGAAAGCCACGCAGGCGCAGCATGGTCCGCTCGCGGATCAGGTGCAGGATCGTGGTCGTCGAGCTGCGTGGGACCGCGAGCCCGAGCTCGTGTCCGAGCCGCTCGATCAGCTCGAAGCCAGCGTCGAGCTGACCGGCCGCGAGCAGGTGAATGGCGGCCTTGGTGCGCAGCTCGAGCCCGGCACTGCGCTCGGCGTTGCGCTCGGCCGCGAGGTAGGCCTGGGCGGCCTCGATCCCGCGGCCGGTCCACGCCAGCGCGTGCGCGTGGGCGATCTGCAGGGCGTGGCGAGCCTGGGCGTCGCTCGGCGGGTGGCGCAGCGCGAGCGCGTAGAGCTCGACGGCGCGCTCGAACGCCATCGCGTCCATGGCCTGCTCGGCGGCCTCCGAGGCCCAGCGCGCAGCCTCGGCTTGCTCGCCCGCGGCCAGCAGATGGCTGACCAGACGATCGAGCTCGTCGCCGCGCTGCTCGAGCATGCGTGCGAGCGCGAGGTGAGTCGCGCGAGCTTCGGCGTGCGGCAAGTGAGCGAGCAAGGTCTGGCGGATCTGATCGTGGAAGACCTCGATGCGCCCAGCATCGGCACCGCTGCCCGAGCGGATCCACTGCAGCGCTCGCAGACGGTCGAGCGCTCGACCGAGCTGACTGGGATCGAGCTCGGCGAGGTTGCCGAGCTCGGGGGGATCGAGCGGGCGATCGGCGATCGCCAGCACGCGCAGCGCAGCGCTCTCGGACGGGCCGAGCTGCTGCAGCTCGGTCCACAGGCACTCGCCGAGCGACGGCACCTTGCCCGGCTCGAACGTCGCGTTCGATCGCAGCAGCACGTCGAGGAAGAACGGGTGACCGTCGGCCGCCTGAAACAGGGTCTGCCCGAGCGCAGCGTCGTCGCCGAGCGGGCGCCCGTGCAGCTCGGCCAGCTTGGCGACGTCGGCGGGCGCGAGCGGACCCAAGGTGATGCGCTCGAGCTGCGGCGAGGCCAGGAAGGGCAGGGCAGCATCGGGCGCGGTCTCGTCGATCTCGGTGCGTGCGGTGGCCAGCACCGCGAGCGGCGGTGCGTCGGCGCCCGAGGTCAGCGCGGCGAGCAGCGACCAGCTGCCGACGTCAGCCCACTGCAGATCCTCGAGCGTGATGACCAGGTGACTGCGCTCGGCCAGGCGGGCGAACAGCTCGCGAAAAGCCTCGAACATCTGCCGCTGCAGCGCGCCGCGGTGCTGCCACGAGCCGTGGCGCACGCCCAGCTCGGCGAAGGCCTTGATCCGCTGCAAGACCGGGAACGCGCGGCACAAAAGCCACGCGTGCCGAGGCAGCAGCTCGCGCAGCTCGGCGTGGGCGAAGCGCTCGGGCAGCTCGAGCGTGAGCTGATCGACGAGCGCATCGAAGGCCTTGAAGCGCACCTGCTCGTGCTCGTAGCAGCGACCTCGGAGGATCCACGGGCGCGTGGCCAGCTGCGCCGAGAAGCGGCCGAGCGCCTCGCGGACCAGCGCCGACTTGCCCATGCCCGACTCGCCGACCACCAACAATTGGCGCGGCTGCTTGGCGCGGGTCTGCTCGAACATCGCGGCGATGCGGGCCAGCTGCGGCTCGCGTCCGACACACGGGAGCTCGCGCACCCAGGTCGACGACGAACCCTCCAGGCTCGCGCTCGACTCGGCGCTCAGCCGCCGACCGCCCGCGCCGAGCCGCTCGAAGATCTCGGCGCCGTCGGGGCGATCGGCGGGATCGAGCGCGAGCAGGTCGAGGCACAGTCGCTCGAGGTCGGCGGGGATCGGTTGATCGCTGAGCTCGCTCGGGCGCGGCGGCTCGGCGGTCTGCTTGTCGGCCATGATCGCCAGCGACGAGCCGACCACCGGCCAGCGTCCACACAGCGCCTCGTAGAGCATCACGCCGACGGCGTACCAGTCGGCCGCGGGTCCGGCCGGCAAGCCCGAGGCCTGCTCGGGTGCCATGTAGGCCGGGGTCCCGAGCACCGCGCCTTCGGCTTGTTCGCGCTCGTCGTCGACCTCGGTGATCAGGCCGAAGTCGAGGATCACCACGCGCCCGGCCGGGGTCACCAACACGTTGGAGGGCTTGAGGTCGCGATGGACGCGGCCGGCCTGATGCAGGGTGTAGGTCGCGTCGACCAACTGCAGCAGGCTGTGGCGCAGCCGGCCCTCCTCGAACGCGGTCGCGCCGTTGCCCCCGACGCGGCTCGAGTCGCCGAACTCGAGCTCCTCGACGAACGAGGTCACCGTGTCGCCGATCGTCACCGGGCCGGGCACCGATCCATCGACGGACACGTGCGGTTGCTGGACACGCGTGGCCACGCCGTCGCTGTGCTCGGCCGGTTCGTGGTCGACTCCGGTCGTGTCGCCGATGCCGGTCGTACCGTCGACGACGTCGAGCGTGCCGAGCGGCGGGCCGCTGTGCGTGGCCGAGAGGCCGACGCTGTTGGTCCGCGCGTTGCGAAGCCGTCGCCGCGGGATTGAGCCGGACTCGAGCTGCTGCTCGGTTCGCGGGCGCACGTGGTCGAGGAAGGTGGTGCCATCGATGTACTCCATCGACAGGTACCAGCGACCGTCTTGCTCGAACAGCTCACCGAGGCTGACGAGGTTCGGGTGCGCGAGCCCTTTGACCGAGCGGAACTCGTGCTTGAAGCGCAGCAGTGCCTTGCCGGTCACCGAGCCGACGGCCTTGAGCGCGACCCGGGCCCGCAGCTTGCGATCGTAGGCGAGCGAGACCTTGCCCATGCCGCCGACGCCGAGCTGACCCAGCACTTCGAAGCGATCGAAGAGCCCCGGCCGATCGCTGTCTGCGGACTCGTTCATCGGGCGGCGCGATGATAGCCCGCTTCGCTACTCGTTTTGATAGTGGGACCTGATCACAGGCCGCAGACCATGCCCTCGGCGGCGCAGCCGAAGCCGGACGGATCGCCGTTGACCTCGAGGCGGCACTGCACGCACTCGGGCGCGTTGAAGTCGCCCAGCGTGCACAGACCGAGGAAGAAGCACGACTGGATCGCGCAGATCTGCAGATCGAACAGGTTCGAGGCTTCGTCGTCGGGGAGCGTCGACGTGCACTGGTCGATGCACGTGCCGCTGAAGTTGCCGCACTCGATCAGGCACGCGGCACCATCGGCGCACGTCTGACCGGGATCGGTGTCGGTCGACGTGGTGTCGGTCGTGTCGGTGGTGTC
>DATLLB010000114.1:0-7229 GCA_035538075.1 Enhygromyxa sp. | reverse complement strand
CGTGCTCGGGCTCGCGTTCCTGCTCGCCGCGATCGGCAAGTCGGCGCAGGTGCCCGTGACCAGCTACGTGCTGCGAGCGATGGAGGGCCCGACCAGCTCGAGCGCGCTGTTCTACGGCACGCTGTCGATCCACGCTGGCGTGTATCTGATCCTGCGGGTCGAGCCGCTGATCGCCAACGCCCCGATCGCTCGGATCGCGGTGGTCACGGTCGGACTGCTGACCGCGATCACGGCGTCGCTCTCGTCGCGCGTGCGCGCCGACGCCAAGGGGGCGCTCGCGCTCGCGACCGCCGGTCAGTGCGGGTTGATGCTGGCCGAGGCCGGCATGGGCTGGACCACGCTCGCGATGTGGCACCTGCTCGCGCACGGGCTCCTGCGGCTGGCGCAGTTCCTCCGCTCGCCGTCGTGGCTGCAGGACGCCCATGCTCGTCGCGTGGCGCTCGGCGGCGGCGCGTTCCGTCCCGCGTTTCACCTCGAGCGGCTGCTGCCCGCTCGGTTGCGCGACTTCTTGTACGCGGCCGCGCTGTCTCGCTTCGGCCTCGACGCGCTGGTCGATCGATTGTTCGTGCGGCCGCTGGCCGTGCTCGCGCACCTGGTCAGCTCGCCGCGCCCACGCATGCGCGAGCGCAACGGCGCCCGCATCACGCGAGACTGCGTCCCGCTGCAAGCGAGCGACGCGAAGGGAGCACGCTGATGTTCGGCTGGATGTTCGACGCGTTCTTCTGGCTGGCGCTGCCGGTCGCGCTGCTCGAGGCCCTGCGCATCGCTCGTTCGGAGCGCAAGCGACAGCGTCGCTCGCTCACGAGCGCGGTCGCCTACGCGGGGCTCGAGCTGCTGGCGCTGGGCCTGTGCGCCGCGACCAGCTCGCCGCTGTTGTTCTGCGTGGTCGCGCTGCTGCGGATCGCGATCGTGCACGCGCGCGAGCACCAGTGGTGGGTCCGCGGCGTGGTCGAGGCCGCGCTGATCGGGGCCGCGCTCGCGTCGTTGCTGCTACACGGCGAGATCGGCTCGTTCGCCGAGGTCGCGAGCGCGAGCCTCGACGAGCCCTGGCGCGTCACGATCCTGGTGTTGCTGTGCACCGCCTGCGTGGTCGCGATCCTGCCGGTCCGCGTCGCCGACGAGCCCAAGGAGACCCTCGCCGCGCCGCTGACCTTCATCGCGTTCGCGCGCGTGGCCGTGCCGCTCGGCGTCGGGCAGCCGCAGTTCGCCCTGGTCGTGCCGATCCTCGCGGCCGCGCTGAGCCTGGTGTGTGCGCTGTGGCTGCTCTCGGCGGGCGTGCGGGCCAACCACTTCGAGCCGTCGACGCTGGTCTCGGAGCTGCTGGTCTGCGAGCGCGGCGTGATGCTCTCGTTCGTGTGGTTGGGCCTGTCCTCGGGCGAGCACCTCGCGATCGTCGGCGCGCTGCTGCAGTGGTGGTCGAGCGCGCTGGCCCTGCTCGCGCTCGAGGCCTGCCTGCGTCGCCGTCCGCTGCCCAAGCCGATGGCGTTCTTCGCCCTGGCGATGGCGGTCAGCCTGCCGGGCACGATTGGGTTCGTGGCCGAGGATCTGCTCGCGCACGGACTGCTCGAGCTGCGCCCGCTGCTGGCGGCCGCGTTCGTCGGCGTGGCTGCGCTCAACGCTGCGGCGCTGTACCTCGCGCTCGTCAACATCATCGTCGACGTCCGCGGCCCGCAGCCGCAGCAGCCCGAGCCCGAGCTGCGGCCCAGCGCGATGATGCTGGCGGCCGCCGGGCTGTCGTTGCTGATGGGCCTGATCCCGCGGCCGTTCGTCGCCGAGGCGACGGCGGCCCACGAGGTGCTCACCCAAGCTGCCGATCAGCCCGGCTGATGTTTCTGCAGCCGCGCGAGCAAGGTCTTGCGATCGATGCCGAGGATCTTGGCCGCGCGGGTCTTGTTGCCGCGCACGGCCTCGAGCACGCGCTGGATGTAGCGGCGCTCGACGTTGGCGAGCGGCTCGAACTCCTCGGGATCCAGCGGCTCGCTCTCGCCCACGCCAACGCTCGCGCTCAGCTCGGCGCTGTGCTCGATCGGCCGCGGCAGGTGGGCCACGCTGATGCGCCCGTCGTCACACAGCGCGACCGCGTGCTCCATCCAATTGCGAAGCTCGCGGACGTTGCCGGGCCAGCTGTAGCCGCGCAGCGCCATCTCGGCGCCGGGATCGATCTGCGGCGTGACGGCCAGCCCGCGGCGATCGGCGAACTGCTCGATGAAGTGCTCGGCCAGCAGCAGCACGTCGGTGCCGCGCTCGCGCAGCGGCGGCACGTCGATGCGCATGACCGCGAGCCGAAAGAACAGATCACCGCGAAAGTGCTGCTCGCGGATCGCCGCGTGCAGATCACGGTTGGAGGCCGAGATCACGCGCACGTCGATGGCGTGCTCGGTGTCGCTGCCGAGCGGACGCACGCGGCCCTCCTGCAGCGCACGCAGGAGCTTGGGCTGGAGGTCGAGCGCCATGTCGCCGATCTCGTCGAGGAACAAGGTGCCGTGGTGAGCCTGGCGCAGCAGCCCGAGCCGTCGCTCGCTCGCGCCCGTGAACGCGCCCTTCTCATGGCCGAACAGCTCGCTCTCCAGCAGGTGGGTCGGCAACGCGGCGCAGTTGAGCGCGACGAAGGGACCCTGCGCGCGAAGGCTGCGGCGGTGGAGCGCGCGAGCGATCTGCTCCTTGCCCGTGCCGCTCTCGCCGGTCAGCAGGATCGGCGCGTCGGTGGCCGCGAGCCGCTCGATCAGCTCGAACACCCGCTGCATGGCCGGCGAGAGCCCGACCATGCCCTCGAAGGTACGGTTGCCGGTCTCGCTGCGCAGCCGTCGAAGCTCGGCGCGCATGCGTTGATGCGCGAGCGCCCGATCGAGCGCCAGCTGCAAGGTGCCGAATTGGAACGGCTTGGTGATGAAGTCGTAGGCGCCCGCGCGCATGGCCTCGACCGCGGTGTCGAGGCTGCCGAACGCCGTCATCACGATCACCGGCACCTCCGGGTGGTGGAGGATCAGCTCGCGGCACAGCTCGATGCCCGAGCAGCCGGGCATGCGGATGTCGGTCACGACCACGTCGATCGGCAGCTCGTCGGCGCACGCGAGCGCGCGCTCGACCGAGTACGCGGCGGTGGCCGTGTAGTCGGCCTCCTGCAGATCGGCGACGACCAGGTCGGCCATCGCGGGTTGATCGTCGACGACGAGGATGTGTCCGCGGCTCATGGCTTGACCTCCAGCTCCGGTAGCCCGATCGAGAACTCCGAGCCGCGGCCCGGCGCGGAATCGACCTCGACCCAGCCGCCGTGATCGTGGACGATCCCGTACGCGATCGACAACCCGAGGCCGGTGCCTTCGCCGGGCGCCTTGGTGGTGAAGAACGGATCGTAGATGTGCTCGAGCGTCTCGGCGTCCATGCCACCTCCCTGATCGGCGACGCGCACGACCGCATAGCGCCGATCCGGGTCGACGCTCGGGTTGCGCTGGTCGGTAGCGATCGTCACCCGAATCTCGCCGCCGTCCGGCATCGCCTGCGCGGCGTTGACCAGCAGGTTGGTGATCAGCTGCTGGAGCTGCCCGGCGTTGCCGAGCACGCGCGGGCTCTCACCCGCGTCTGCGATCCGAACGGTGGCCTTGTTGCGGCGCAGCAGCGGCGAAACCATGGTCACGGTGCGGCGCACCACGGCCGCGAGGTCGAGCTCGCTGCGCTCGCGCGCAGGCGGCCTGGCGAAGTCGAGCAGGCCGCGGACGATGTCCTGCACCACCTGGCACTGCTCGACGATGATCGCCGACTCGCTCGCGACCTGATTGAGATCGGTGCTGCGAGCGATTCGCTGGGCGCGGCCGGCGATCACGTGCAGCGGCGTGCCGAGCTCGTGGGCGACGCCTGCGGCCAGTGTCCCGATCGTGGCCACGCGATCGGCCTGGCGCAGCTTCTCGAGCGCGGCGATGCGCTGCCGGGTCTCATGCTCGAGCTGCTCGCGCGCGGCCGCCAGGCGATCGCTGGTGCGATCGAGCGCGCGACCAAGCTCGCCGATCTCGTCGCTCTCGCGCAGCTCCGAGCGCACGAACTTGCCGGCGGCGAGCGAGCGAGTCTGTCGCACGAGCAATCCGATCGGGCGCCCGACGATCCACCCGCCGGCCGCGCTGCCGATCAACGAGGTTGCGAGCACCAGCAGCCCGGCCACGAATCCGAACCGATGCATGCTCTTGGCCAGGTACTCGCGCTGGCCCTTGAGCGGAGTGGTGAGCTCGAGCGCGAAGCGTTGGCTGTTCGGTCCGTAGAGCGGGACCACCGTGCGCAGCTTGTCGTCGTCGAGCACCTGAAAGAGATCGGTGTCCGCGATCGCGGGCAGATCGGGGTGCGAGCGCAGGGTCTCGAGCTCGGCGCGAGCGAGACCCTCGTCCAGCAACCGCACCGCGATCTCTTGCTCACCCGCCGCCGCGGCCGCGACGATCCGCTCCGCGGCCGGCAGACCGTGCTCGCGCCACGCCAGCTCGCCGGCCTCGCGCAGCGCCCGGCCGAGGATCCGCTGCCCGCGGCGCATGTCCTGCTCGTAGAGCGCAGCGTCGCTGCGGCTGCGCAGCACCGCCTCGACGGCGAGGACCATCAGCACGAGGCTGACCATCACGGCGATGATTTTCAGGGCGACGCGCATGGGAGATTCCCGGGGCTAAAACCATAGTTGTGTTTGCAGCTCGGCGCGGTGATTCGTGCAGCCGAGCTCGCTCAAATTCTGCGTGCAGGCGTAGTGCAGCTGCGCACGAAGGTGATTGCCCCACAGGTACCAGCTCAAGCCGCCCTCCCAGACGCCTTGGGTCGCGCGACGGGTCCCGGGATCGAGCACGCCGGCGCGCGCCTGCAGCTCGAGCGTGCGCGGCAGCAGCATCACGCCGAACTGCACCTGGCTGCCCCAGCCGGCGTCGAACAGGCCGCTCTCGTCGACCGCCCAGCGAGCGAAGCCCTCGACCAGCGTGTGCGTGCGCGACGTCATCAGCACGAAGTCACCGCCGGCGACGATGCGCTGCTGCGGCTCAGGCTTGCTCGCAGGATCGACCTGCTCGGCCCGGAAGCGATCGGTCCAGCCGTGCACCGCGAACCCGAACACCGGGCGCTCGACCTCGGCGAACGCGGGCGTCTGCGTGTACGGGACCGGCCCGAGCGGGTTGACGCCGAGTCGCCACGCGACGAGCGGCTCGAGCTGCACCGGCTGTCCGATGTTGTAGCCGCCGCCGTTGAACACGCCGACGTCGTACTCGAGCTTGCCGCCGAACGGCCGCCCGAACACCGTGGCTCCGAGCGCTCGATCGCTGTGAAACGTGTCGTCGACGAGGCCGCGACCGGGCATCGAGAGCAGCGGGATCGGTGTGTTCCAGGCCCGCGAGACGTGCGGTCGATACTGGCCGAGGTCGAGCCCGAACGCGGCGATCGGCTGGTACACCACCTGCGCGTCGAGCAGGCGCACGCTCGGGCCGCTGAGCTCGGGCTGGATCAGGAAGCGGAGCTTGCCGTCGAACAAGCTCGCGTGCAGGTTCGGGCGCAGGAACGGCAGCGAGAAGCCGAGCGAGTCGACGCCGCTGCTCGAGAGCGTCGCACCGTAGCGCAGCTGCGCGAGCAGGCCGATGCCGAACTCGAGGTGCGGCGTGGCCAACCACGCGCCGCGCTCGAGCGAGAACCCGCCGGCGAAGTTGCGCTCGGGCTGCTCTTCAGGGTTCGGGTCGGCTCCCTCATCCGCTCCCGTCGGCGGCGGGCTGGCGTTGGCCGTGCGTGCGAAGAGCAGCGAGAGCGCGAGCGAGAGCACGAGGCGGACACGCATCATGCGGTCGCCCAAAGCACATCGTGTGCCGAGCTAAAACGACGAATTCGCGGCGATAAAAGCCGCGCAGGCGCGGAGCATCTCCGCGGCCGAGGAGATGCTCCGCGGCGTGGTTACGCTCGCGCGAGCTCCGGCCGGCGATCGAACCAAGGCTGCGCTTGCTCGAGCTGGCGAGCGAGCCGCAGCAGCAACCCCTCGTCGCCGAGCCGCGCGGCGAACTGCACCCCGACCGGCAGCCCGCCCTCGCTCCAGTGCAGCGGCACCGACATCGCCGGCTGCCCCGTCATGTTGAACAGCTGCGTGTTGGGGTTGGGCGCGAGCGGATCCTCGGCCAGCTTCTCGAGCAGCGCGAGCATGATCCGCTTGCTCGGCGCAGCCCGAAAGGTCCGCGCGGCGACGCGCTCGACCGTGGTCGTGTGGATCTCGCCGACGCGCAGCGGCGGCTGGGCCAGCGTCGGCGTGAGCATCACGTCGTAGTCGTCGAAGAACGCGAGGACCTCCGCGCTCGCCCGGCGGATGCGGCCGAGCTCGAGCAGGTACTCGCCCGCGCTCACTACTTCGCCGATGGTCTTGAGCAGCCACGTCTTCGGCTCGAGCTCGCGCATGCTCGCCGCGCGGCCGCGCTGGATCTCGAAGCCACGCACGATCGCCGCGGTCCCGCACGCGACCATCAGCAGGTACGCCCGCGTCAGCTCGTGACGATCGAACTTCGGCTTGGCTCGCTCGACCCGGTGCCCGAGCGACTCGCACAGCTTGGCCGCGCGCTCGGCCGCCTCGACGTTGATCGGATCGGTCGAGTTGGCCAGCAGCGCGTCGGTGCACAGCGCGATGCGAAGCTGCTGCGGCGGCTGCTCGAGCTGCTTGGCGAACGGGATCTCCGGCGACGCGAGCCCCTCGGTGCTGCCGGTCATGCGACCCTCGAGGCAGTCGAGCAGGACCGCCGTGTCGCGGACGCTGCGACTCAAGACACCGTGCGTGGCGAGCCCGCCCCACGACGCGTCGGGCCCGAGCAACGGGATGCGATCGCGGCTCGGCTTGAGCCCAAACAGTCCGCAGTTCGACGCGGGGATCCGGATCGATCCACCGCCGTCGCTGCCGTGCGCAGCCGGGACCATGCCGGACGCGACCGCTGCACCTGCGCCACCGCTGCTGCCACCGCAGGTGCGCTCGAGGTCCCACGGGTTGCGCGTCGGCCCATGCAGCTCGGGCTCGGTCACGCCGAGGATCCCGAACTCCGGCGTGTTGGTGCGACCGCAGACGATCACGCCGGCGGCCTTGAAGCGTCGCACCAGCTCGTCGTCGGCCGTGGCTCGATGGTCCGCGAACAAGCGCGAGCCGTTGCTGACCGGCTGCCCGGCGTCGAGCGCCTTGAGATCCTTGAGCAGAAACGGCACGCCGCGAAAGGGTCCGTCCGGCAGCTGTTCGACGGCGGCGGCCTGCGCTCGCG
>DATLLB010000113.1:0-5110 GCA_035538075.1 Enhygromyxa sp. | reverse complement strand
CTCGAGATCGGCCCACCAACCTTCGCGTTGGTCAGCGCGGCCGCGGCTCGGATCGTCGAGCAAGTCCCACAGCATCTTCGCCGCCTTGCCGGTCGCGCCCGAGTCGAGCTGCGCGCGTGCTCGCTCGGCGGCGAGGTCGTTCTTGCTGTCACCCTTGGCCTTGGCGATCGCCTTTTCGTAGGCGGCGTCGGACTTCTCGCCCTGGCCGGCCGCACGCGCGGCCCGAGCCACGCGGATCAGCCCGTCGACGTCCTTGTTCTTGGCCGCCAGCGCCTCGGCGAGCCCCAGCGCTCGCTCGTGCATCGAAGCTCGATCGGCGAGACGATACGCCCGCTCGAGCAGCCGCTCGGCCTCCTTGGGCGTGTCCTTGGCCTTGGCCTCGAGCGCATCGATCGCGTCGGTCCAGGCCTTGGCCTCTTCGAGCGCGTCGACGCGGAGATCGAAGACGCGATCGTTCCACTTGCCAGCCTTGCCGTCGAGCGCCGCGAGCCTCGTCGCGGCTGCTTGAGCGTCGCCCGAGAGCATCTCGGCCTGGGCGCGGAGGATCTGCAGGGCGGTGTTGTCCGGCGCACGGTCGGCGGCGACCTCGATCTTGCGAATCAACCCCGAGCGCCCGAGCGCCTGCTCCAACGCCTTCCACTGCTTGCGATCGAAGGGGTTGGCGCGAAGCTTGGTGAAGCGCTGGTCGATCAGCTTGTCATCGTCGCGCTTGGTCTCGATGGTCCAGTCGTCCTCCGGCGGCGACGCGTGCACCGGGAGCGACAGCGCCATGAGCAGACCGAGGAGACCTGCGGACGCGCGGATTTGCTGGAAGGGCTGTCCAAACGGTTCGCGCGGTCGCGCCACGGGTCGATCCTAGCAGGTGAGGAGAGCTCGCGGCGTCGGAAGCCGACGAGCTTCGACGTCGACGCGCGAGCCACTCGATCGGTTCCGTGCGCGGCGCAACTGGAGCGTGCAGGCGCGTCCGGAGTCCATGAACCTGCGCGGTCTGCGGGCAGCGCGGCGGGGGTTGACCAGGGCACTCACGAGCCTAAAGTCGCGGCCGCAATGCCAATTTACCGTTACCGGTGCACGGAGTGCGGTGCCCACAAGGAGCACCTCCAGAAGGTCAGCGATCCGCCGCTCGAGACCTGTGACTCCTGCGGAGGAGCGTTGGCGAAGCAGATGACCGCCGCCGCGTTCCACCTCAAGGGCGGGGGCTGGTATAAAGATCTCTACTCGAGTAGCAAGCCGGGCGGTGGCGCGGAGACACCCGCGAAGTCGGACTCCGCCAGCAGCTCGAGTTCGACTTCGACTTCGACTTCGACTTCGAGCGACTCCGGAGGCTCGAGCTCCGGCACGGGCACGACGTCCAGCAGCTCGACCACCAGCAGCTCCTCCACGTCGGGGAGCTCCGCCGCAACCTCGGCTGCATGAGCGGCGCGAAGATCCTCGACGGTAACGCCTTGGCTGCCCGCTTGCTCGGCGAGCTCGAGCAGCGGGTCGCACGAGCCAAGCAGCGTGGCGTGGTCCCGTGCCTCGCGGTCGTGTTGGTCGGTGACGACCCGGCCTCGAAGATCTACGTGCGCAGCAAGGAGCGAAAGGCCGCGCAGGTCGGCATCGAGACCCGCGATCATCGTCTTCCGGACACGACCACGACCGAGCAGCTGCTCGGTCTGATCGCCGAGCTCAACGCCGACGTGCGCGTGCACGGGATCTTGGTGCAGCTGCCGTTGCCCAAGGGCGTCGACGAGCAGCGAGTGCTGCGAGCCGTCGATCCGCGCAAGGACGTCGACGGCTTTCATCCCGACAACCTCGGCTTGTTGATGCTCGGCACCCCGCGCTTCGTCGCCTGCACGCCGCAGGGCTGCATGCGTCTGCTCGCGTCCGCGGAGGTCGATCCCGCGGGCAAGCGTGCGCTGGTGGTCGGGCGCTCGAACATCGTCGGCAAGCCGGTCGCGCAGCTGCTGCTGCACGCCAACGCGACCGTGACCATGGCCCACTCGCGCACGCGCGACCTCGAGACCGAGGTGCGACGGGCCGAGATCGTGATCGCAGCCGTCGGTCGAGCCGAGCTGATCCGCGGCGAGTGGATTGCTCCCGGAGCCTGTGTGATCGACGTGGGCATGAACCGCATCGACGAGGGCGGCAAGTCGCGGCTGGTCGGCGATGTCGAGTTTGCGGCCGCGGCCGAGCGAGCGGGGTCGATCACTCCGGTGCCGGGCGGCGTCGGACCGATGACGATCGCGTGTCTGCTCGCCAACGTCGTGGACGCTGCCGAGCTCGGTTAGACATCGATCGGCTCAGAACTCGGGGATCGCAGTGCGGACGAACTGCACCTGCCCGAGCGTCTCGAGCACCTTCTGCTGGAGCTCGCGCTTGTCGACTGGCGTCGGGACGATGGTCGCACGGCGAGTCACGCGAGCGCGCAGGTCGGCGTCGCGGACCCCACACAAGGCCAGAACTGGCGGCGAGTCTTCGCGCTCGCTCAGCTGCTCGAGCAAGTCGAGCGCGGCCGGAGGGTCGCTGTCGACGTCGACGACGATCAGATCGGCGCGACCGATCACCTGCGCGACGCCGGGCCGCAGCGCCAGCTGACGGGTCTCGCAGGTCACCAACGAGCGCAGCAGAGCGTGCAGATGAGCCGAGGCATGATCGCTGCGCCCGACCAAGTCGACATGCAGCGGCTCGGCGTTGGTCACCAAGCGATCGATGTGCTCGCCGAGCACCCCATCCACGTCGGCGAAGCTCACGCCCATTCCCGCCGGACCATCAGCCGTGTCCTCGGCGCGAGTCCAGCGGACGCGCGCGCGCAGGGTGACCGGTAGCGAGCGACCCGGGACCCGCAGCGAGAGCACCAGCTCGGTACCGATCGGCTCCGGCTCTCGGGTGCTCACGAACAACCCACCCCGCGACAGGTTCGTGCAATACGAAACCAGGAACTGGCCGGCATTGCGGTAGCGAACCTCGAGCACCATCCCCACGCGTGGGGCTCGGTCGACTCGGTCCATCGGCGGGGAGGATAGCAGCACAGTTGGTGACCCAAGGAACCTAAAATTCTGAACGGAAGCGGCTCAGCCCTCGGGGAGCAGCACCCGCAGCAGTCGCTGGAGCTCGTCGAGATCCGCGTAGGGGAGCTCGATCGTGCCGGGGCCCTTGGGTGACTTGCCCGTGCGCAGGTGAGCCTGCACGCCCAGGTGGCGACGGATTCGGGTCTCGAGATCACGGACGATGATCTCGTGGCGCTTGCGATCGTCGTCGGGCTCGGGCTCGGGCTTGGGCGGCTGCAGCCGGCGGCGGACCTCGGCCTCGGTCTGACGCACGCTCAGGCCCTTGCGCACGACTTGGTCGGCGAGCTCGCGCATCTCCGACTGGCGCTCGAGCCCGAGCAACGCTCGCGCGTGACCCATGCTGAGCTGGCCCTCGATCACCATCTCCTGCACCTTGCTGGGCAGCTTGAGCAGGCGCAGCGCGTTGGTCACGGTGCTGCGCTCCTTGCCGACACGCGTGGCCAGATCCGCCTGCGTGTAGCCGTGCAGCTCGATCAGCGCTTCGTAGGCGCGCGCCTCTTCGATCGGATCGAGGTCGGCGCGCTGGAGGTTCTCGACCAGCGCGAGCTCGAGCCGCTCGGCCTCGGGCGTGTCGCGGATCACCACCGGCACCTGCTGCAGACCGGCCAGCTGGGCGGCTCGCCAGCGTCGCTCGCCGGCGAGGATTTGGTAGCGCGGCTGATCGGGCCCGCGATCGGGCAGCGGGGTCACGACGATCGGCTGGATGATCCCCTGCGCCTCGATGCTGGCCGCGAGCTCGCGCAGGCGATCGTCGGCGAAGCGCTTGCGCGGCTGATCGCGGTTGGGCTCGATCGCCTCGATCGGCAGCTCGCGCGGCGTGCCAGTCGGTGGCGCCGCGCCGACGTGCTCGGTCGCGACTGGAGCTTGCACTCGCGGCTCGGGAATTAGCGCTCCGAGCCCACGTCCGAGCGCAGGACGCTTGGGCTTGCTCATCCGCCGCCTTTCTCGGCCGCGCGCCGCTCGAGCAGCTCCTTGGCCAGCGTCAGATAAGCCTGCGCGCCCTTGCTCTCGATGTCGTAGAGCAGCGCAGGCTTGCCGAAGCTCGGGCTCTCGCTGAGTCGGATGTTCTGCGGGATCATCGTGTCGAACACGCGACCCGGGAAGTGCGACTGCACCTCGGTCACGACCTGCTGCGCGAGGTTGGTGCGCCGGTCGAACATGCAGAACACGATGCCCTCGACCGTGAGCGTGGGGTTGAGCGCGGCCTTGACCCGGTCGATGGTACCGACCAGCGCGCCAAGACCCTCGAGCGAGAAGTACTTGGCCTGCATCGGGATCAGCACCGAGGTCGCAGCCACGAGCGCGTTGAGGGTGAGGATGCCGAGCGAGGGCGGGCAGTCGAGCACCACGAACTCCCAGCGAAACTGCTTGGCTTCGCGGGCCCGCTCGAGCGCGCTCCTGAGCACCGACTCGCGGCCCTCGACCCCGACGAGCTCGATCTCGGCGCCCGCGAGATCGGGGGACGCCGGGACCACGTCGAGGTTGGCCAGCTCGGTCGACTGCACGACCTCGAGCAGCTCGGCCTGGCCGAGCAGCAGATCGTAGGTGCCACGCTCGGCGGTGCCTCGCGTGTAGCCGACCGAGGAGCTCGCGTTGCCTTGTGGATCGAGGTCGATCAGCAAGACCGACCGCTCGGCGGCAGCGAGGCTGGCCGCGAGGTTGACTGCCGTGGTGGTCTTGCCCTCGCCACCTTTTTGATTGCTGATCGCAATCACGCTGGAGCTGGGGATGCGCGCCTTCGCTGGCGCCTTGCGTGTCTTCGCCTGAGGCACGGGCGCCCATCCTTACCACTGGCCCTCGAAAAATCTGAGTGTGTTTTTTGCCTACATGTGGGACACGGCCCTACTATCACCGTGCGCCCACCGACGACGCCTTCGAGGAGACCTACGAACATGTACTTCCGCCGCCGTTTCAGCAGCTTTGAGGAGTTTCAGCGCGAGTCCTTCGACTATGGGGACCGCGAGTTCGGGAAGGACGAGATCGAGCTGCTCGAAGAGCTCGAAACCGCTGACGAGTTCTACAAGCCGCGTCGTCGCGCCAACCGCGACTAACGCCGAAGA
>DATLLB010000112.1:0-13251 GCA_035538075.1 Enhygromyxa sp. | reverse complement strand
CCGGGTTGCCGTTCTCCCCTCGCAGCGCAGGCGCGAACACGGCGAAGCCAGCCGCGAGGAAGGGCCGGCAGTCGAGCAGGTCGAGGTCGGTCAGCGCCCAGCCACCGTGCAGGTAGAGCAGTGCGGGCGCGCGTCCGCGGTTGGTGAGCGCGGTGCTGTGCGGCGGAGCAAACAGACCGACGAGCTCGCGGCCGGCCGAAGGGTAGTGGACGATCGAGCCGAGGTGCAGGCCGAGTGGGTGATGAGGTTGCGGCGAGGGACCGCGCAGCACCAGCACGGTCTGATGAGCGCGTCGTCGTGCGAGCAGGCCGGGCACGCGCGGGAGGATCGCAAATCCTCCGCAGGCCGTGCGAGCGATCGCCATGGGTTACACTCCGCGCGATGTTGCAGCGCCCCTCGACCTGGATCACCGCACTCTTGCTCGCCTCGCTCGCATGCAGCGACGACGGTCAAAGCCAAGGCGACTCCACCTCGAGCGAGACCGGCGATGGTGATGGTGACGGCGATGGCGACGGCGACGGAGATGGCGATGGCGACGGCGACGAGCCGCTGCCCGGCTCCTGCGAGCAGCCAATCGAGCCGATCATCCCCGAGGAAGCGCGCCTGCGCGTCGACGAGGGCGGAGAGCTCCGCGACGCGCTCGATCGTCGCGTGATCATGCGCGGCCTCAACACCGGCAACCGCAACAAGACCGCGCCGTTCGTGCCGTTCCCGATCACCGACGACATCCCGCTCGACGAATTCCGAGCGGCGGCCGACGAGTTCTTCGCGCGCATGCACGCGTGGGGGATGGACACCGCCCGCCTGCCGTTCTCTTGGGACGCGCTGGAGCCCGAGCGCGACGTGTGGGACGAGCAATACCTCGATCGCTACGAGGTCATGGTCGACGCGGCCTGGGCCGCAGGGCTGCGCGTGATCGTCGATTTTCATCAGGACATCTGGGCCGAGAATTTCTGCGGTGACGGGTTCCCGACCTGGGCGGTCGCCGATCCGCAGGCGCCCTGGCACGAGTGCCCCGACTCCGGCTGGGGCCTCAAGTACGTCACCGACGCCGACGTGCGCAGCTCCTTCGATCGCTTCTGGGCCAACGAGGATCAGCTGATCGACGAGTTTCGTGCGATGTGGACCAAGCTCGCCGAGCGGCTCGCCGATCACCCGGGCATCGTCGCGCTGGAGATCGTCAACGAGCCGGGCTGGGGCACGGCCAACAACATTCAGCAGTGGAAGCTGGACGTGCTCACGCCCTTCCACAATGACATGATCGAGCTGCTGCACGAGCTCGCGCCCGAAATGTTGATCGTCTATGACAATCCGGGCATCGACGCGATCGGCATATTCACGCAGATGGTCCATCCGCGCCCCGATGGCGACTTTCTGATCTACGGCCCGCACCTCTACGGCGCCGGCACCTACGGGCCCGAGCAGCAAAACCCCGGCGTGCCGATCTTCGAGCTCGCGGACTTCGGCCGCAGCGAGGACGTGCACGTGCTGCTCGGCGAGTTCGGCTTTCAGCCGCACGAGATGGCTGGCCCGGACTGGCTGACCGACGTCGCCGAAGCGCTCGACCGCGAGCGGATCTCCGCGACCATGTGGGAGTACAGCTACAACGACCCGCTGTGGAATTTCGAGAACTTCTCGATGGTCGACGCGGCCGGCAACGAGCAAGTGATGCTCGACGCCTGGGTGCGCCCGTGGCTGCGGGCCGTCAGCGGGACCGCGCCCAGCTTCGAGTGGGACGCAGCCGCCGGCGTCGGCCATGCCAGCTGGACCAGCGACGGGGGCATCAGCGAGGTCGTGCTCCCCCCGCGTCTGTTTGGGTCCGAGGGGCCGAGCGTGCTCGAGATCGCCGGCGAGGGGGCCTGCTTCACGCTCGACATGCAGCGCGGCGAGCTGCGGATCAGCGCGCCCGAAGGCGTCGCGGTCACGCTGCACTTCGAGCTGTGACGCGCCCGCTCAGGGCACCACGACCTCGAAGTCGACGCGGCAGTTGAGCGCGACCTCGGCTGGATCGCTGCTGATCGGCAGCGAGTCTGCGTACGCGCGGACCTCGATGTCTCGGCGATTGGCACCGAGCGCGATCAAGGCCTCGGCGACGACCTCGGCGCGCTGGCGGGCGAGGGACTCGGGGTCGGCCTCGCTGGGGCTGGCGTGACCACGCACGATCAGCTTGGCTTTGGACCTGCCGTTGCTTTGATGGGTGGCGTGAGCGGACACGAGCCGTTGGTCCACGTCGGTCGACTGCGTCAGCTTGGCCTCACCCGGCGCGAACGGGATCGCGTCGGTAATCGGCGCGGCCAGGGGCCTCCTGCAGCTCAGGCAAGGGGTCGGCTGTGGCTCGTGGAGGCTCGCTCGCTGGGTCTGCCATGCTTCGCTGTCGGCCGGGTTGACGCGTGCATCGACGGCGGCGTCGAGATCCGCGAGCAGCATGTCGCTGATCTTCAGCAGATACTGGTCATGAGCGCGCTCGCGCTGCAGATAGGTGTTGGTGATCTCGTGCGAGTACCCGCACAGCGGCCCATAGTCTTGGGGGTTCACTTGGCGAATCCTCTCGATCACGTGGGTCCATTCCTCGCAGTCGGCCGCGCTCGGGCTGCAATCCGGCAGCACATGCCAGATCTTGGCCAGCTCGTCGTACCGCCCGCGTTGGAACGACGCGAGGTGGGTCAACAGCCCGTGCTCGGTCTCGGTCAGTCCCGCGGGCACGTCGAGAGGTGGAGCCGCGGCCATGACCTCGGCCCACGACGGCCGCACGCCATCGGTCGGGGGCTCCTCGCTCCCGACAGGTGGCGGCTCGACCACGACTGTGGGTGGGTCGACCGAGCTCGCGGAGGGCTCGGCCTCGGGTTCGTTCGACGGACTGTGGGTCGTGCATCCGAGGCCGGCGAAAGCGGCCGAGATGAACAGCGCCCGACGGGCGAGGATGGCGTTGCGATCGTGATCACCCACGCCCGCGATCATGGCCGGCGTCCGCGACCACGGTCAACCCGGCCCGGACAACTCAGTCGGCCGCGGCTGCGGCCTCGATGAACTCGTCCTCGCTCATGATCGTGATGCCGAGGTCCTCGGCCTTGGCCAGCTTCGAGCCGGCCTTCTCGCCGGCGACCAAGATGTTGGTCTTGCTCGAGACGCTGTCGCTGACCTTGGCCCCGAGTGCGGCGAGGCGGGCCGAGATTTCCTTGCGATCCATGGTCTTCATGGTCCCGGTCACGACCACGATCTTGCCCTTGAACGGGTTGTCGCCCGCGTTGGCGGCCGGCTTGGGCTTGGCCGGCGCGGGCGCCTTCTTGGCGGCCTTGGCCACGGGCGCGTTGAACAACGCGGCCAGCTCGTCCTCGCCGTAGACGGGGATGTCGAGCTCCTCGGCCTTCTCGAGCTTGGAGCCGGCCTTCTCGCCGGCGAACAGCATGTCGGTCTTCTTCGACACGCTGCCGGTCACGCGCGCGCCGAGAGCCTCGAGCTTGGCCGTCGCGTCGCCGCGGTCGAAGTTGGTGAAGGTGCCAGTGATACAGACGGTCTTGCCGGATACGTCGATCTTGGTAGCGGGCATGGGGGGAAGCTACCAGCCTGTGCGGTCGGGCTGCCACGATTTGCAGCGCAGGGCCAAACTGGCCGCGCTGCGGCTCGCGCGATTGCGTAGGACGGCGTGGTCGTTTGAGACTCGCTTCGGGGGGACAGGAGCATGGACGCCGACGCCGACTTGCTGCACGCGTGGCGGGAGGGGGATCGAGCCGCGGGCGGCGAGCTCTTTCGCCGTCACTTCGCCAGCGTGAAGCGGTTCTTTCGCAACACCGTGGAGCCCGAGGTCATCGATGACCTCGTGCAGAGCACCTTCGTCGCGTGCGTGGAGGCGCGCGACCGCTTCGAGGGCCGCTCGAGCTTTCGCACCTATCTGTTCGGCGTCGCGCACAACGTGCTGCGCAACCACTATCGACGCCGACGCACGCACGCGGCCGCGCTCGACTTCGAGGTCAGCTCGATCGCCGATCTCGGGCTCGGGCCCTCGAGCATGCTCGGCCACAAACGCGAGCAGCGGGTCTTGATCGAGGCGCTGCGGCAGATCCCGCTCGACTCGCAGATCCTCTTGCAGCTGCGTTACTGGGAGCAGCTGCGCACGGCCGAGCTGGCGGAGTTGCTCGAGGTCCCGCGCGGGACCGCGGTCGACCGCCTGCGTCGCGCCCAGGCCCAGCTCGAGCAGGCGATCGCCCGCATCGAGGCCTCGCCCGAGGTGCTCGAGAGCACCGTGCAGAGCCTCGGTGGTTGGGCGGCGTCGCTGCGGCGCTCGCCGGGCGAACGCGACCCGCAGCTGGCCGCCGTGATCCCGCAGCAGCTCGGCAAGCGCCCGATGGTGGCGCGCTCGCACGAGGCCGGGCTCGAGCGCGCCCGCTATCGAGGCGGCAACGCGGAGGCCGAGCTCGAGCTGCGGCGTGTCGATCCGGACGGCGTGCACGAGCTCGATGGGCCGGGGCCCGAGTGGACGCCGGTCGAGGTCGGCGCGCGTCGAGGCTGGTTGCGCTGGACGACGGCGACGCGCTCCGCCGAGCTGCGCGTGCGGATCGGGTGGGTGCGGGTCGAGCTGCGACTCTCGCCGGCCGCGAGCTCGGACGCGGCGCTCGAGCTCGCGGCCACGCTCGCGCTCGACGAGCTCGAGGAGCTGGACAGCGAGCGATGAACAGATCGACCAGCGACGCGCCGCGCAGTCAGCCGACCACGCTCCACCCCTTGCTCGCGTCCGGCACCGAGGAGACGCCCGCGGATCGCCTGCTGCTGGGGCTCGAGCAGGCGCGCATGGCCGTTCGGCTCGGGCTCGAGCCCGATCGGGTGGTGCTCGGTCGCTTCGTGCTCGAGCGCTTGGTCGGGCGTGGCGGCATGGGGGTGGTGTTCGCCGCCTGCGATCCCACGCTCGAGCGGACGGTGGCGCTCAAGGTGCTGACGCTCGACTCGGAGCGAGCGCGCGTGGTCGCGGTCGCGGAGGCGCGGGCGCTCGCTCGCCTCGTGCACCCCAACATCGTCACGGTGTTCGAGGCCGGGTTCGATGGCGAGCTCGCCTATGTCGCGATGGCGTTCATCCACGGCCAGACGCTGCGCGAGTGGTTGCGTGCGCGACCGCGGGACGTGACCGAGCTGCTCCCGCTGTTCGTCGCGGCTGGGCGAGGGCTCGCGGCGGCCCACGCCGAGGGTCTGCTGCACCGCGACTTCAAGCCCGACAACGTGCTGGTTGGCGCGGACGGTCGCGTGCGCGTGGTCGACTTCGGGCTCGCCCGCGACCTCGACGATGCCAGCGATGCGGGCTCGTGCGCCGGGACTCCGGCATACATGGCCCCCGAGCGAACGCGCGGCGAACCGGCGAGCGCGGCCGCGGATCAATTCAGCTTCTGCATGGCCGTGTGGGAGGCGTGCTGCGGGGTGCGGCCGTACACGCTCGAGGGCCTGCGCCAGCTCGCGCTGGGCGAGATCGAGGCTCCGCAGGTTCCCGAGGGAGTCGACCTCGACGGCGGGTTGGTCGAGGTGCTGCAGATTGGGCTGACCCGGGATCCACAGCTGCGCTGGCCCGACATGGACGCGCTCGTCGACGCGCTGCAGCGGCTGAGCCCCGGCCCATCCGCGCGGGTGCAGTCGGCCGCGCGTGCGCAGGCGATCGGACTCGATCCGTGGACGGCCGCGCGACTCGAGCGTGAGCGTCGGCGGCGGATCGAGCTCGGGCTCGCGAGCGCGGCACTGGTCATCGCTTCCGCGTTCACGGGCTGGTGGATCGCCGAGGTGCCCGAGCCGTCACGCGAGCCTGAGCCGTTCACCCCCGAGCAGCGCGCGGTAGCGATGAGGGTCGGCGGGCTCCCGGTGCACAGCGAGTCGATCGCCCATGCGGCCACGTTCAGCGCTCAGATGCAGCTGCTCGACACGGTGTTTGGGCGTGGGGTGACGCTCGCGTGGGTCGACTCCTCGGTGCTCGCACAGATCGGCGATGGCGATCCGATCGCAGCGCGAGCGGCCGGGCGACGCTGGTTGGTGCAGATCTGCCTGCACGCCTACATCTCGGTCGGCGAGGCCCGCTACGAAGCCGCCGAAGTGCTCGCGCGGTGCCGCTTCGCGGTCGGTGACATCCACGGCGCGCCGACGACGGCGATCGCTCGCGCGGTGTGGCACGACGAGCTGGCTCGCTTCACGAATGTGTTCGCGCTGACCTTGCGGGACCGCTACTTCGAGAACGCGGAGCTCCAACAAGTCCACGCCGAGATGCGACAATGCCACGCGGAGGTCGATTGGCAGCGCCACCTCGCCGGGCACAAGCCGAGCCACCGTATCAAGCACCCGGTCGAGTGTGCGATCGAGTATCTGCAGTCCGGTCCGCAGCCGGACACGTGTCAATTCTACGACGTGGTGAGGCCGCCATGGGTGCTCATGAGCGAGCCGATGAGCATGGACACGAGCGATGGCTGAGCCCAGCGAACTCGAGCAACGCCGAGCTGCGGTCTCGCAGCTCACGAGTCGTGCCCTGGCGAGCTTCGCCGGCGGTCTGCACTTGCATGGCGACTGCCAGCCGGTCGGATTTGGACGCTATCGAATCTTGCGGCTGCTCGACTGGCGGCCGGAGGCTGTGGTGTTCATCGCTCACGATCCGCTGCTCGATCGTCGTGTGGTGCTCGAGCTGCTCGCGTTCGAGGACGCGGACCAGCGCTTGGCCACCGCGCGCAAGCTCGCGACCGTGGCCGAGCCGAACCTCGCGACCGTGTACGAGACCGGCGAGCATGAGGGCTTGCCGTGCTTGGTCACCGAGCTGGTCGAGGGACCACGCTTGTCGACCTGGGTCGCCACGCAGCGCTGGCCCGATCGGTTGACCGCCTATCTCCGCGCCGGCCAGGGTCTCGCTGCGGCGCATCGAGCTGGTGTCGAGCAGCTTGGCTTTGCGCCCGAGCGCGTGGTCGTCGATGCCGACGGGCGGGTGTGCATCGTCGACTTCGGCGCGATCGGGAACGAGCATCTTGTCACGCCCGAGCAGCTGCGCGGCCAACCGGGTGATGGCCGCAGTGATCAGTTTCGCTTCTGCGAGGCCTTGTGGAAGGCGCTGTTCGGGAAGCCGGCGTTTCCAGGTGCGACGCAAGCAGCGGCGCTCGATGACGATGGACTCGACCCGACGATCCCCGCGAGCGTGGTTGCGGCGCTGCGGCGCGGGCTCGATCCGCTGCCGGAGCGTCGCTTCGCGAGCATGGCCGAGCTGCTGGTCGCGCTCGGCCCCGAACCGGCGCGCAGCCTGGCCGAGCGTTGGCGCGGGCTGTTCGGGAGCGGTCGCCGGGCGCTCGCGCTGGGTCTCGCGGTGCTGCTGGGCGCAGTGTTGGCGTTCGAGATCGGAGCGCGGCTCGCCGTTCGCTCGCGCACGAGTGATTCGCTCGCACGCGTCGCGCTCGCGGCCATGCGTCGTCCGCCGGTCCCCACGCTGCACGAGCGAAGCGCTGCGTTGGTGCTCGACGCCGAGTACGGCGACGATCCGACCGCGGTCGCCCGAACGTTTGCGGCGCTCGCCGATCGCCACGCCGATCGTGCCGATGCGGTCGGCTTCGAGCGGGTTTGGCAGACCGGCTTCGGCGTCGCGGAGCTGCTGTCGATCCGCGCCCGCTGGGCGCTGGCCGACGGGGACGAGCAGGCCGCTCGCGAGCTCTTCAGGGCCAGCGACCAGGTGTACGTGCGCTTGTTCGCGGAGCTCGACGGCGCCGCGTTCGGGCGCCAAGCGGCGATGGTTCTGCAGGGCCGCGCGCTGTTGCAGCGCAGCTATGCCCGCCTCGAAGGCGATGCACGACGGACCGCGCTGGCTTGGCAGCTCGAGCAAGTCGCCGTCGCACGATGGCTCGGCGCCACGCCCCTGGAGCACGATCCGCACCACTCGATCTCCACCAGCCCCGATCTGGTCTGCGAGCCTGCCGACGGGCTGAATCTCTAGCCTGCACCCAGCGACCGCCTGGCTCATCGCCCGAGCCGGCGCTCCCGCCCGCACCATGGCCGCCGACCAGCGAAGAAAATATTCACGAGTTTCACCTGGCTCCAATTGAGCCAAGACTGTGCGCGGGCTCGCGTCGAGCCGATGGCCACAGGCAAGCCACCTCGCTATCCTGCGCGCCGTGAATCGCCAGTCAGCTCACCCACGGATGGTGCTCGTCCACGCTCTCGCCCTGATCGGATTGATCGGTTGCAAACAGGAGCCCCCGACGATCGAGGCCAAGGACTACCCGACACGGATGGCCATCGGTTACTGCGAGGCGGTCTTCAACTGCCCGTGCGAGAGCTACCCGTATGACAGCTTCAACGAGTGTCTCGCCGATCTGAGCGTCGCCTACGATGCGCTCAACGACGAGGCGTTCATCGCCGGTCTCGCCTACGACGGCACCTGTCCCGTGCAGGAGCTGAACGCGATCGAGTCGCTCGCCTGCAAGGCCTACGTGCCCGAGCTTCCGGCCGGTGTCTGCATTCCGCCTTGCAACGCGTGGTACGGGCCCTACGGCGCCGGATCGATCTGCGAGATCGTGGCCTCTTCGCCCGAGCTCGGCATCGGGTTCTCGAGCTGCGCGCAGGGTCTGGCCTGCGTCGGTGGTGTGTGTGTCAACCCGTGTCAGGTCAATCAGCTGCCCGGCGTCGGCGAGCCGTGCCCCGACATGGTCTGTGCAGAAGGAGCGATGTGCAACGCCGAGACGCTGGTCTGCGAGGCCGCGCCCACGCTGCCAGGTCCCGCCGAGCCGTGCCTCAACGGCCAGTGCAACCCCGACACGGCGGTGTGTGTCGCCGACGCCAACGTCTGCGCCGCGCTGCCGGGCGTCGGCCAGCCCTGCGTGCAGGGCCAGTGTGATCCCACCGCGCAGTGCAACTCCGACGACGTCTGCGAGGCCCGCACGCCGCTCGCCTGCGGTCTGCTCGGCGGCGGCGTTCCGGGTGACGGCGACGGCGACCCGACCGGTGATGGCGACGGCGATCCGACCGGCGATGGTGACGGAGACGGCGATGGCGATGGTGATGGTGACGGCGATGGCGACGGCGATCCCGGCCTCTGCGGCTCCACCTCGCTGCCGAGCTCGCTCCCGGTGTTCCTCAACGGCGACACCTTCTCCGGCACGATGATCGAGAGCGGCAGCTGCGGAGGCGGCAACGGCCTCGAGGTCTCGTACACGTTCGTGGCCCCCTCGTCCGGCGTCTACCAGATCTCGCTGGAGGGCTCGGACTACGACACGGTGCTCTACGTGCGCGACGGTGACTGCACTGGCGCCGAGCTGGCCTGCAACGACGACGGGGTCGGGACGACCTCGCTGATCGAGATGGAGCTCGCGGCCGATCAGGAAGTCACGATCTTCATCGACGGCTACGACGGCGGCGGCAACTTCGTGCTGCAGATCAACCTGTTCTGAGCGGCTACGGGATCGCGGCGAGGATCTCCAGCGCCGCGACCACGATGTCGCCCACGCTGACGCCGTCTTTCTTGGGTTGGCCAACGCCAACCTTCTCGTCATTCGGCGTCAGCAACCGCAGCGTCTCCTCGTCGCTGGCGTCTCGCCACGGCAGCTCCAACCACGCGCTCAGGGCCATGGTCAACAGCTCGAGGCGAGTGAGCGTGTCGTGCGAGACGCCCTGCACGTCGAGCAAGCAATGACTGTCGTCCCCATCGAGCAGCTCGATGGTGCCGCTGCCGCTGCGATCGTCGCTGACCGATCGAGTGATCCGCAGCGACGCCGCAGGCGAGAGCGACACATCGAAGCGGCCCTCGCCGCCGCGTCCTCGCACGCGTCGTCGCCGACCATCGATGCGGACCCCGACCGGTCGCGTGGCCAAGACGCTGCCCAGCAGCCCGACCCCGAGCAGCAGCGCGACCACGATCCGCGCCCAGGTCGGCACCGCCTGCTCCGGCGTCGCCAACCACAGGCTGACGATCACCACGAACACCGCCGCGACCAGCAGCAGCCCGAGCATCGACCACAGCAGGCCGCGCAGCCGCCAGCCTCGCTCGATCGTCAGCACCGAGCGGGTGAGCCGAAAGCGATGCTCGCCGCGTAGGGCGTCGAGCGCGACGTGGAGCGCTTGCTCAAGCGTGGCATCGGGCAGGCGCTCACCCATGCCGAGACTCTACCAGACGACAATCTCGAGCGGTCGAGCGCCATTCAGGGGATCACCCCGACCTTGTGCCGATACGTGAGCTCTCCGCCATACCAGCCGCTCACCAGCAACAACCCGGTGGCGACCAACGAGAGGATGATCCCCGACGGCTCGATCTGCCCGATCGTGTCACCCCAGCGCAGCAGCAGATTGACCACCGACAGCGCGACGATCGCCACATTCAGCAGCAGGTGTGCCCAGCCAGCGCGGACGCTTCGAACGCGCGGAACGCCGATGAAATCCACGAGCCCGACGATGGCGGCCAGACCGGCGCTGATCAGCCCGGCCCACAGCAAGTAATAGGAAACCGACGACCAAAAGGTCGATTCGGTCACCGCAAACACGATGTCGGTCACCGGTACCAGGGACAGCAGCGCGACCGGAAAGGGGATCAGCATCGGGTGAATGGGATGGCCCGCGATGGCCGCCTTGCTCGGAGCTGGCTCGAGCGTCGACGCCTGCATCGCATCAGGACGGTTTTGGGCGTGGTGAACGACCGCTTGGTTTTGCATGTCGCCAAGCAATGCAGTCCGCGTTCCAGACCCGCGAATCGTTTGGCCCCGTGCACGCGCGTGGCTCGTGATACAGTGCGCCCGTGGTGCGTCCTCTTCCGCGCGGTTATGTCGGCACAGGTCACGTGACAATCGGCTCGGACATTCTGGCGCTTCACCACGCGCTGCTGCTCCCCGACGAGGTTTTGGGCACCGCGACCGCGGCCCGCATTCGTAACCTCGAGCCGGAAGGTTGGTATCCGATCGAAGAGATGCTCGTGCCGCTCGAGCTGCTCGGCGAGAAGCTGGGCGCCGCCGGCCTGCGCAAGGTCGGTCGCAAGCTGTTTCAGCTCTCGCACGAGCACCGCGTCCGCGACGTGATCAAGTCGGCCGCCGCGATCGTGCACGGCCTCGACGGCATGTACCGCGCAGCCAACCGCGGCCAACAGATCGGCGGGTGGAAGGTCGTCGCTTTCGAGCCCGGCGAAGCGCGGGTCGAGAAGACGACCCCCCATCACTGTGCGCTCGAAGAGGGCATCGTCGGCGCGGCCATGAAGATGGTCGGCCTACCGGTCACCCTCGAGCAGCCCCACTGCATGCGCAATGGGGCGGATCACTGCCAATTCGTGATCACCTCGGTCGTGACCGACGCCCGCTGGACGGGCGCGACGCCCTAGCAGGCCGGCTTTTCCGAGGGCCTGCTAGCTCACGACTTCGGCCGCGACCTGATTGAGCACCTTCTGGAAGCGCTTCGCCGTCCCGGCCGGATCGGGCACCGAGCCCTCGGCCAGCGCGGCGAGGTCATGCAGGATCTCGATCCACTCCGGCAGCCGCGGATCCTTGTTGTTCTTCTCGCTCAGCACGTTGGCAGCCTTGACGAAGGGATGCTCGGGGTTGAGCTCGAGGATGCGCGGCGACGCGGTGAGCGGCGAGCCTGGCTGAGCCATGCGCAGGATCCTCTCCATGTTGCGGCTGAGCCCGCCGGCAGCGTCGACCAGGCACGAGGGTGACTCGGTCAGGCGCTTGCTGGCCCGCACGTCGCGGACCCGCGAGCCGAGCACGACCTTGGCGGTGTTGAGCAGCGGATCGATCGGCGAGGGCTCGCGCTGCTGCTCCTTCTTCTCGCTCTCCTCGTCGTCCTCGTCGTCGTCCTCGGCCTTGCTGTCGTCGAGCTCGCCCTGCGTGATGCTGCGGAACGGCTTGCCCTTGTACTCGGCGAGGCTCTGCAGCACCCACTCGTCGACCGGATCGGACATCAACAGGACGTCCTGACCCTTGGCGCGCACGCCCTCGATGTGCGGGCTGCTCCGGAGCGCGTCCTCGTTGGGCCCGGCGATGTACCAGATGCACTTCTGGTCCTCGGGCATCGCCTCGACGTAGGCCGCGAGCGAGAGCAGGGTGTCGGCCTTGGCGACGCTGCGGTAGCGCAGGAGCTCAGTCAGCTCCTCGCGCTGGCCACCGTCGGTGTGGATGCCCTCCTTGAGCACCGCCCCGAATTCGCCCCACATCTTGCCGTACTTGTCGGGATCGGACTCGGCCAGGTCGGCGAGCAGCTTGAGCACCTTTCGGGTCAGCTGCCGGCGAATGGCCGACAGCGACTTGTGCTCCTGCAACATCTCGCGCGAGACGTTGAGCGGCAAATCCTCGGAGTCGACCACGCCGCGCATGAACCGGAGGTATTGCGGCAGCAGCGTGTCGCAGCTCTCCATCACCAGCACGCGGCGCGCGTACAGCTGCAGCGCCTTGCGGTCCTCCTGGAAGAGATCCGCCGGCGCGCGACCGGGCACGAACAGCAGCGCGTGAAACTGGATGGGCGCGTCGGCCGAGAAGTGCAGGCGAGCGAAGGGCTCGTCGCCGGGCAGCACGAAGCCGCCCATCACGTGCTTGTAGAAGTCCTGGTAGTCCTTGTCCTCGACCTCGCTGGGGCTCCGCGCCCAGATGGCCGAGGCCGCGTTGACCTGGCGAGGCTCGGGATCCTTGTCCTCGCCCTGCTCGTCGATCACCCGCACCTTGATCGGGTGCATCACGTAGTTGCTGTAGCGCTTGATCAGGCCGTCGAGGCGCCAGCGATCGAGGAACTCCTTGGCGTCGGGCTTGAGGTGCAGCTCGATCGTGGTCCCGCGACGGTCGCGGTGGCCGGGCTCGATCGTGAATTGCCCGTCGCCCTTGCTGCGCCAGACCGCGGCCTCACTGCCGGGCCGGCCCGAGAGCGTGGTGACCACGACCTCGTCGGCGACCATGAACGCGCTGTAGAAGCCAACCCCGAATTGTCCAATCAAGCTGATCTCGCCGGCCTCGCTGACCTCACCCGAGGTGCGGGCCCGCTGCACCTCTTCGAGGTAACGCAGCGTGCCCGAATGGGCGATGGTGCCGAGGTTCTGCGCGACCTCGTCGCGGGTCATGCCGATGCCGGTGTCGACCAGCGTCAACGTCCCGGCCTGCTTGTTGGCGATGATCAGGATCTCGGGAGCGAGCTCGCGGCCACCGAAGTCCTTGTCGACGAGCGCCTGGAAGCGGGCTTTGTCGAGCGCAGGCCACTCGCAGCGCGAGTACGTGCTGCGTCAGCAGCTCAAGGCCATCAAGGGCGAGCTCGGCGAGATGGACGAGGAGAGCGGCGACGCCGAGGAATTCGAGC
>DATLLB010000111.1:0-8852 GCA_035538075.1 Enhygromyxa sp. | reverse complement strand
GGGACACGGCCCGTCCTCGACGATGGGCGGGGCGTGGTGGACCGAGTCGGGCAGGCGGAGGCGACCGTCGTGGCTGACGATCATCGCGGCCTCGAGCGCATTGGCGAGCTCGCGGACATTGCCGGGCCACGGGTGATTGATCAGCCGAGTCAGGGTGGACTCGTCGACGTGCGGGCGCGGTCGCTCGAAGCGGTGGCCGAGCTCGTCGAGCAATTGTTCGATCAGCGGCGGAATGTCGGGCTTGCGCTCGCGCAGCGGCGGGACCACGAGCGGAAAGACCGAGAGGCGAAAGAACAGATCGGCGCGAAAGCGGCCGTCGGCGATCATGGCGTCGAGCGGACGATTGGTCGCGGCGATCACCCGCACGTCGACCTCGACCGTCTGCTCGCCGCCGACCCGGGTCAGCTCGCCGGACTGCAGCGTGCGCAGCAGCTTGACCTGCAGGTGCAGCGGCAGCTCGCCGATCTCGTCGAGGAACAGCGTGCCGCGGTGGGCTCGCTCGAACACGCCGCGGTGCCGTCGACTCGCGCCCGTGAACGCGCCGGGCTCGTGGCCGAACAGCTCGCTCTCGGCCAGGGTCTCGGGCAGCGCTCCACAGTTGATGCGCACGAACGGACCGCGTGCGCGGGTGGAGTTGGCGTGGATGAAGCTCGCGACGATCTCCTTGCCGACGCCCGACTCGCCGGTGATCAGCACGGTGGTGGGATAGCCAGCGACCGCTCGCGCGCGGGCCAGCAGCTCGCGCATCGCCTCACTGCGCGCGACTGGGCTCGGGCCGACGTCGACGCTGCGCTCGAGCTCGCGCTTGGCCGTGTGGGCGCGGCGGGACGCGTCGGCGAGGCGCTGGACGATCAGCTGGCTCTTGCGACCGCGGGCGAGCAGCTGCGCGATGGCTCGGCGCAGCTCGGCGTCGGCGAGCCAGCTCGGCGGGGGCTTGCTGGTGTGGAGGTGGAGGCGCGCGCCGTCGTCGAGCTCGAGCGCGAGCTCGGGCTCGACCGGGCGCGAGCGTGTCGAGCTCGCGCGCGTGAGCTGCCAGCCGCCGCGCTTGCGCGGGCGCACGGTGATGGTCGAGGTGTTCGGCTCGACGAGCTCGAGCCGCTCGAGCGGCAGCGCGCTGGCGAAGGCGTCGGCGACCGCGATCAACATCCGCTCGACGTGGGTCTCGTGCGTGGCCATGGCCACGGCCGCGAGCAGTCGCGCGGGCGCTTGCATGCGGACGATGATGCCACTGAAATATCAGTGACCGTGATATATCGATGCACAGGGCCACTGGTATTTCGCTGCATGGTTGTAAACAGAAGCAATTCCAAGAATTTACACATGTCACGCGGCTTGCTCCCTCGAGCGGCCGATGGCGTACTTCATCACCCGATCCTGCGAGGGCACCTGCGACACGGCTTGCGTGAAGGTGTGTCCGATGGACTGCATCGTCGGTCCCGTCGAGCTGGTCAGCATCCAGGCGGTGCCGAAAGCCGAGCGCCGCCAGCAACTCGCAAGCGTGCAGCTGTTCATCAATCCCGACGAGTGCATCGACTGCGGCGCGTGTCAGCCCGAGTGCCCGGTCGACGCGATCCACTTCGATGACGAGGCGGGCCCGGAGCTGCTCGACGATCTCCGACGCAACGCGGCGTTCTTTCGCGGCTGATCGGCGCGGGACTTGTCGCCGGGCGGAGGCTCGCGGATCGTTGCGTCGATGCTCGCGCGGCCGCTCTCGTCCTCGATCCTCGTCGTGCTCACGCTGCTCGGCGCCCCGGTGTGTGCGAGCACGCAGCCCGAGCAGCCGACGTCCGAGCAGCCGACCACGTTCGTCGAGCAGCAGAACACGATGAACGAGCGGCGGACTCCGGGGCCGCCGGTCGACGGCATCAACTACTGGGCCGAGCCCACGCAATCGGTCGACGAGTTTCTGGCCGAGGCTCGGGCCGCGGGAATCGACGCCAAGCGCAAGGTCGAGGTCTCGACCATCCAGGAGCTGATCGCGGCGCTGGCCTCGGAGACGGTGATCGTGCTGCGGCCCGGTCGCTACGTGTTCGAGGACTCCAACGTGCTCGGGGCGGAGCACGAGCGCGCGGCGTTGCCCGACTGGTCGTCGCTCTCGCCCCACTACGACGGCGGCGAGATCCATGACTTGCACGATCTGGCGCTGGTCAGCCTCGGACCCGATCCGGCGCTGATCATCCAGCCGGACTCGTACGCGCCCGCGCTGGCGTTTCGCAACGTCGAGGATCTGGCGCTCTACAACCTCACGATCGGCCACCGCCCCGAGCAGGGCTGGTGTCGCGGCGGGGTGGTGCGCGTGGTCGAGGGCAAGAACGTGCTGATCGCCGGCTCGACGTTGTTCGGCAGCGGCACCGAGGGGCTGTCGCTGGTGACCGTCGATGGCCTGAAGATCCGCGACAGCGTGATCACCGACTGCACCGAGCAGTTCTCGAGCATCTCCAACTCGCGCGACGTGATCTACGAGCGGGTCGAGATCGCCGGCAACCGCGGCGATCTGCTGCGCGGGTTTGCGGTCTATCGCTCGACGCTCACGCTCGTCGACTCGGTCATCGCGGACAACAAGCCGATGTCGTGGGAGGGCAGCCCCAACAACAGCTACGACCTGCTGTTCGCGGTCGACATCGACTACGACTGGGGCTCAATCCACGTCGACAACCCGCGCCCGCTCGATCCGCCGGTCGAGACCAAGGTGGTGCTGGAGCGGACCTCGATCGACGGCGAGCTGATCGATCGGACGCTGGTCGGGCTATAACGGTCCGAGCTTTTGGTACTCGCTCGGCGTCATGCCCATGTGTCGCGCGAACGCCCGCGAGAACGAGGGGTGATCGGCAAAGCCCACGCTCAGCGCGACCTCGAGGATCGGCATGTCGGTGGTCCGCAGCTTTCGGGCGGCCTGACAGAGCCGTAGCGTCCGCAGATAGGCGCCGGGCGTCATGCCGACGACCTGCGAGAACTGGCGCAGGAAGTGGTACTTGCTCAGCTCGGCGACCTCGGCGAGCTCGTCGAGCGTGACGGTCGGCAGCGCGTCGCGTTCGTCGAGGCTGCGGATGTACTCGATCGAGCGGGCGATCTTGCGGTGGCCGACGCGGTTGGTCGAGCGCAGCATCGGCTGGCGCAGGTTGGAGAACTCCTCGAACGCGTGCAGCACGACCTCGCCGAGCGCGGACTCGATGCCGACGTTGCTGCTGCTGGGCGCCGCGAGCTCGTGATCGTGACCGTCGTGATGATCGAGCGACTCGGGCAGCTCGATCTCCGGATCGGGTGGCACGTGCGGGTGCGGGAACAGGCGGTGGCTTCGCTGCTCGCGGACCAACGCGAGCAGCTCGACGAGCCTGGTCACCAGCTCGGGCTGCGCACCGGTCTTGACCACGGTGAACTCGGGGGCGGAGGTCGGCGCGCCGAGCTCGGCGGCGAGCCGCTCGACCAGCGCGCGATCGACATAGAGGCTCAGGTACTCGAGCTCTTCGTTGGCGGTCTGGTTGCCGGTGTGGACCTGCTGCGGGTTGATCAGCACGACGTCGCCGGCCGAGAAGCGCTGGGTCTTGCCGCTGACCTGACACTCCTCTTCGCCGCGGATCTGCGCGCAGATGAGGTACTCGTCGTGAAAGTGCGGGCTCAGGGGCAGCGCCGAATTGGGACCCCACGCGTGGTAGAGCGTGAACCCGGGGCCGCCATAGAAGGCAGCGCGAAGGTCGAGGCGCGGGGTCATCGCGGCAACGGTACCAGGATCTGTTCGCGTCCACGCATCGACCACCGCGTTGACCAGCAACTGAATCGCAATCTCGGCTTCGCGGATGCCCGATCCGCCTCGGTACACTCCCGCCGTGAGCCGAGGCTACCGTGAATCCCGCGAGCTCGAGTTGCTCGAACAGCGCCAGCGCGCGGAGCTGCCGCCGCCCGACGCGCCAATCCGTCGCGAGACAGCGCGGGTGCGAATCCCGGAGGGCGGAGCCATGCCGCGCTCGGCCGAGCTACTCGAGCGCCTCTACCACGGCGAGCTGGTGCCGCGCGAGAAGAAGCCGCATGTGCTTGACACGCGGCGCAGCTGCGGACCGTACATGGTCACGGTCGACGAGCCGCCGATGGTGTTGCTCGACGCATGCAGTCAGATCGCCACGCTGACCGACGGCTTCGCGCCGCCGCGGGTGCTGCAGGGGCTCTACGAGGGTCGCTTCGATCGCTGCTTGTGGGCCAACCCGGACAACACGGTCACGCCTGCGCCCGAGCTGGACGAGTACGCGGCGCTGCTGCTCGACAAGGCCCCGGCCGGGCTCGAGCACGTGGCGTTCGTGGCCGCGGGTGGTGCCGAGGCCAACGAGAAGGCGCTGCGACTGGCTCGGCTGCATGGGCCGGATCCGACTCGCAAGCGCGTGCTCGCGTTCGATGGATCCTTTCATGGGCGCACGTTCGTGACGCTGGCGGCGACCTCCAACGCGAGCAAGCGCAAGGGCGTCGATCTGCCGGGCTACGAGGCGGTGTTTTGTCCGCGTGATCTGACGGCGCTCGACTCGATCCTGCGCGAGCGAGCCGACGAGCTCTACGCGGTGCTGCTCGAGCCGATGATGGCCGAAGGCGGCGACATTCACCTGGTCCGCGAGTTCGTGCTCGGCGTGCTCGAGCGCAGCCGGGCCCATCGCCTGCCGCTGATCGCCGACGAAGTGCAGACCGGCTTCGGGACCTCGGGCGAGTTCTTCTGGTGGAAGCGGCTCGGGCTCGGCGATGCGCCCGAGACCGCGCCCGATCTGCTGACGTGCGCGAAGAAGGCCGGGCTCGGCGTGGTGCTCTCGCGCTGGCCCGATCTCGAGCCGGCGCCGGTCTCGATCGCGTCCGCAGTGCGGGGGCTGATCCAGGCCGAGACGGCCGAGCGCCAGGCTGCTCTGGAGCCGCCGATCCGCGTGCGACTCGAGCGGCTCGCGGCCGAGTTTCCGAACCTCGTCAGCGGGATTCGCCTGGCCGGCACCGCGTTCGCGTTCGATCTGCCGGGCGCACGGGAGCGCGACGCGTTCATCAATCAACGGTTCGCGCGCGGCTTCATGACCTACCCGGCCGGCGAGAACACGATCCGGTTTCGCCTGGCTTCGTGCTGGGATGGGCGGCAGCTCGACGATCTGTTCGCCCGCATCACGACCACGCTGCGGCGGCTCGACGATCCCAAGGCGGCCGCGTACGAGCGCGAGGGCACGAAGCGTCGTCGAGCGCGGCGCTTCGACATCCGCGAGATCACCGAGGACGACTGGGCCGAGGTGATGGCGCTGGAGGAGGCGACGTACGAGGAGGAGCGGGCCGACACCGAGGAGTTCCTGCGCGAGACCGCGGACATCGGCGTGGGCTTGGTCGCGCGCGACAGCGAGACCGACGAGCTGCTCGGGTTCGTGTTCGCCGGGCCGATCGAGCGCTTCGCCGGAGTGCCGGGGCCCGATCGCGATCCGCTGCGCGGGCAGGGGATCGCCCTGTATGCCGCCGATCTGACGGTGGCCGAGAGTGCCCGCGGTCGCGGGGTTGGTCGCGCGCTCAAGACCGCCCAGGTCCAGTGGGCGCGGCGGCACGGCTATCGCTACATCTGCGGGCGCAACAAGATCGGCGCGACCGATGAGATGGCCGGGCTCAACCGCTCGCTCGGCGCGTTCACGGCGATGATTCTCGAGCAGCAGTACGACGGGAAGTCGCAGGCCGAGTACTACCGGATCCCGCTCGTGCCTCCGGTGCCGGCCAAGAAGCATCACCACCTCGCGGCCAGCTTGGATCTCGCCTCTGGGATCCAAGCGCCGTTCGGTCCGCGGCCGGAATTCATGCAACGACGCGAGCTGGTCGGGCCCACGGCTGCGCGGCTCAACCTGAGCAACTGGGCGACGCCCGACACGGTCCACTACGCCGAGCATCTGCGGGCCATTCTCCCGCGCGGGACCGGTCACCTCTACACGACCACCTCGCGCGACGAGACCGTCGACAAGTCGCTGCGCTGCCTGAAGATGAACCGACCCGAGGCGACGATCGCCGTCGGGTTCGAGGGCGGCTATGTCGGACACACGACCGCGGCTGCGCGCTCGCTCAGCGATCCGGCCGGGTTCGGCGAGCACTTCGCGGTGTTCGAGTGGCCTCGGCTGCCGCACCCCGAGCAGGTCGGGATCGCGGCGACCCTCGCCGCGCTGCGCCAGCTGATCGACACCCACACGGCCGCGGCGATCATCGGCGTCTACATCGAGGTGGTCGGCGAGCGCTCGGGTCGGGTGCTGAGCAGCGCGGCCGCGCTCGCGCTCGGCAAGCTCTGTGCAGCGCACGGGATCCCGCTCGCGCTGATCGAGACCGCGAGCGGTGGCTATCGCAGCGGCGCGGGGGCGTGGGGGCTGAGCGGGCTCGATCCCGACTTCTGCCCCAACCTCGTGCTCTGGTATCCGGGCGCTCAGCTCGGGCAGATCTTCGTCGACTCGCGCTGGTGGATCGGCACGCCGCTGCAGCTGATCAGCACCTGGGATGGCGACGAGCTCTCGGCGATCCGCACGCACGAGCACCTTCGCGCGGCGCACCGCCTCGAGCTCGGGCCGGCGATCGGCGCGCTCGAGGATCTGGTGCGGGAGGCGGCCGATCGCTTCGCGCTGCCGCGGGTCGGCGGGCTCGGGCTCTATCGCTCGCTCGCGTTCGGCGACGCGGCGCGTGCCCAAGCGGTGCGCGAGCGAGCGCGCGCGAGCGGGCTGTTGCTCGGGCAAGGATTGCCCGACACGCTGCTGCTGGTGCCGCCTCTGGACGTCAGCCCCGCGACCATCCGCGGGCCCATTCGCACGGCGCTGATCGAGGCGATCGCAGGTGGCTAATCTCGAGCCGAGCGCGAGCGAGCGAGCGGCGATCGTCGAGCTGGTCGACGGTCGACTCGCGAGTGCGCCTGGCTTCGATGAACGATCGCTCGACGAACTGCTCGCGCGCGTCGATGCCGAGGCGCCGCAGCAGGCCCGCGAGCTGCGATCGATCGCGCAGGCGACCGGCCTCGCGCCCGCGCGCTTGCTGCTGCTCGACGGTGGATTGCTCGCGGCGCTGACCGGCGCCGAGGTGGAGCGCTCGCTGGGGCTCTACGTCGACGGGCCAGGCGGATCGGTGCTCGCGGGTGCGTGGTCGCTTCCTCCCGAAGAGGCCGCGCACGTCGAGCTACGCCCGCGCGCGGGCGGGGGGCTGGTGTTCGGGCTGCCGGGTAGCTTTGGCTTGGCCGGCATCGCGGCGGCCGGTCATGCGGTGCTCGCCAACGTGCTGCGCCCACGCGCGCTCGGTCCGGGCATCCCCGGATCAATGCTGTTGCAGCGGCTGCTCGACGCGCCGCGCCTCGAGCAGGCCCGCGCTGCGATCGAAGCGACCGCGCTCGTGGACGGACGCAATTGGATGCTCGCCGACGGTCGCGTGTTCTTCGGCATCGAGCAGCTCGGCGCCGAGCGGATCTTGACCCGCGTCGGACCCAAGACCGGGCATGTCCACGCCAACCACTGCTTCGATCCCTCGCTGCGTCAGCGCGAGGCGACGCCGCGCAGCCCGGCGAGTTTTCGCCGGCTCGAGCTGGCCTCGACCATCTACGTGCAGCGCCGCCCGATCAGCGCCGCCGAGGTGCTCGCGTTCTTCGACGAGGTCGAGCAAGCCGCGTTCGCCGAGCCCGCCGGGCGTGCGCAGACGTTGCTGGCGATCGAGCTCGAGGGCGGCGTGGCACACTGGCGACGATGCGCGAGCGAGCGCGTCCAGACCACCCGATTTCACACGCCGCTTGCCCATGACTGACACGCCGAGCCTCACCGATCGCCAGCGCGCACACATGATGTTCACCTGGTCCGCGCAGAAGCGGGCCCGTGCGCTCGAGATCGTCGACGCCGAGCGGGCGCGCTTCGAGGTCGCCGGCAAGGGCTGGGTGTGGGATCTCGAGAGTCAGGTCTACAACGTCAACGTCGGTCATCGGCACCCGCACGTGCAGGCGAAGATGATCGAGCAGATCCAGCAGCTGCCCGCGTGCGCGCCCAATGCCGTGCTGCCGATCCGCGCGCAGCTGGGCGAGCTGCTCGCGAGCCACACCGGCTTGGCCAAGGCGTTCTTGAGCACCGGGGGATCCGAGGCGGTCGAGAACGCGATCAAGATCGCCAGGCTCGTGACCAAGCGCAGCAAGATCGTCGCGCGCAAGCACTCCTATCACGGCGCGACGCTGGCGGTGCTCGAGATCGCCGGTGACATGCGCAAGGAGCCGTTCGTCGCGACCATGCGGGCGCCGCTGCACATTCGCGATCCGTACCCGACCCGCGAGTCGAGGCCGGGTCATCCGTCGGAGTGGATGGCGAGCGCGCGAGCGCTGGTCCAGCGCGAGGGCGGCGAGACCATCGCGGCGTTTCTGCTCGAGGGCCTGACCGGCACCAACGGCATGCAGCACCCGCCCGACGACTTCTGGCCGGGCATCCGCGAGCTCTGCGATCAGCACGGGATCCTGCTGATCGACGACGAGATCTTCGCCGGCTTCGGCCGCACCGGTCGCTGGTTCGCGCGCGAGCACTGGGGCGTGCGCGTCGACCTGATGACGATCGGCAAGGGCCTGACCTCCGGCTACGCGCCGCTGGCCGGCGTGATGCTCAGCGACGCGATCGCTCGGCGCTTCGACGACGAGGTGCTGTGGTGCGGGCTCACCCACTACGCGCATCCGGTCAGCTGCGCCGCCGCGGTCGGCAGCATCGAGGTGCTCGCCCGCGAGCAGCTGCCGGACAACGCCGAGCGGGTCGGGCGGGTGTTCGAGCGGCGCTTCGCCGAGCTCGTCGACACGCACCCGCACGTGGTCGGGCAGCGCGGGCTCGGGCTCATGCGTGCGCTCGAGCTCGATCGCAACGCGGCCCCGGTGGTCG
>DATLLB010000110.1:0-3435 GCA_035538075.1 Enhygromyxa sp. | reverse complement strand
GAGGTTCGCCTCGTGGGCCTACGTCGGCGTCGACCCGGCCGATCAGCTGCTCATGGGCCCCGCGATCGCGATGCCCAAGGCGCTCGAGCGCGCCGGCTACGACCTGTCCGACATGGACCTCGTCGACCTGCACGAGGCCTTCGCCGCGCAGGTGCTCAGCGTGCTCGCGATGCTCGCCAGCGACAACTTCGCCAAGGCGAGGCTCGGGCGTGACAAGGCCGTCGGCGAGGTCGATCCGGCCCGGCTCAATGTCCATGGTGGCTCGGTCGCGATCGGCCATCCCTTCGGCGCCACCGGGGCGCGCATGGTCACGACCATGGCCAACGAGCTGCACCTGCGCGGGCACGCGACTGCGTTGCTCGGCATCTGTGCCGCCGGCGGCCTCGGTGCCGCGGCCGTGCTCGAGAACGCCGAGGCTTGATCGAACGCAGCGTCAACGCCCGCCACGCAGCGTCTCGCTGCGTGCGCGGGCGTTCGGCTATCCTGACGACGATGACGAGAGCGGAGGCCGTCGAGGATCTGCGCACGGTCGGCCGAAAGGCCAACACGTGCATCGTGACGGTCGTCGTGTTCGCGCTCCTGACCTTCATCTTGGAAGCGCACGCGCTCACCTATCCGAGGCCCGACGGCGGGCTCGGCCTCGACTTGCACACCGGCGCGATTTTGACGGTCCTGACCCAGGCATCGTGGGGCGCTCAGGCCATCGGTGCCGCGTACTGGTCGGCGTGGATGGTCCGAGCCGCCAAGCTCCTCGACCGGCTCGGGACGCCGAGCTTCGACGTCGCGCAGTTCCGCTTCGATCGCAACCTGCTGCGACCCAAGCGGGCCGCCACCGAGCTCGTCCAGATCAGCACCACGAAGGTGAGCTGGGCCGGCGAGTGGGCCGAGTCACGCGTGCCGCCGCTGGTCCGCGCCTGGTGGGCAGCGTGGCTCGTCCGCATGTTCGCCGGCCTCGCGCTGCTCGTCGCCGGACCGCGGCTCGCCAGCATCCGCGGCCTCGACGGCCTCCTCTACGTCGCGTGCATGCTGGGAGACCTCGCGCTGCTCGTCGCCGGACCGCTGGCGATCACGATCGTCCGCTCCGTCAACGACATGCTCGAGCAAGCCACCTCCGAGCAGGTGATCGAGCAGCCTTCGATGTGGCTGCGTCTCTGCGCTGCAGTGGTCACCGCCGTCACGGTCGCGGCCGTACCCGCCGGCCTCGTGGCGATCACTCGCGGCCTGCGAATGTTTGGTGACTCGTACGGCATGGCGCTCGGGCCAGCGCAGCGTCTGCACCTCTACGGCGGCATCGCCATCGCCGTCGTCGGGACCGCGGTGACGCTCGCGGCCGTGCTCTTCATCCTGCGCAGGCTCTCGCGCGCCGCTTGATCTAACGCGGCGCCGCGGTCTCGTCTTTGTTCGACGCTCCACCGCGAGCATCGACCGCGAAGTCGGTCATGAACGAGAACGCGAGCGCCGTCGAGAACGCCCAGATCACCAGCACATCCGCCGCCTCGCTCGACCCTCGCGCGCGCAGCCGTCGAGCCTCGATCCACGCCGCGATCGGGAAGCCGAAGCACAGCGCAGCCATCACCCACGTGCCCGCGGTCCTGACGGGCATGAGCACATACCCACAGTAAATCGCAGCGACCGCCGTGCCTGCGATGAGAAGCCGCCTGGTCAGCACATCGGCATGCTGCACCGGTCTCGCGCATCGACAACCGTGCAGTGCGATCGGCTTGCTGCCCCAACGTGTTTTTCGGCGCTGGATCAGACCTCGGATTCGCTCGCCGCTTGATCTCCCACCCGCCGCCGCGCGACCTTCTCTCGATGCCGACCCCCGAGCACGACCGCCCGCCGCGCTGCGCTTCGCCGCGCGAGCAGTCGCTGCTGCGTCGCATGTGCGAGCGCGCCGAGGTGCCGTTCACCGAGTGGGAGTGCGCGCGGCTGCTGACCGAGTTCAAGCGCAACCTGACCGAGGCGCAGTGGACCGCCCTGCAGAAGCTCGAGGTCCGCACGCACGAGGACGCGCTGCGGGCCTTGATCACCTACGGCTTCGAGAACCGTCGGCTCAAGCGACTGCACCTGCGCGGACGCGGGCGCGATCGCGTGTGGCAGGAGACCGAGCACCGCGAGCGCATGGCCGTGCTGCTGGGCACGCGCAAGCGCTAGCAACCAGTAGAGCCATTGCGCGGCGCTCTCGTGCGGCTCTACCATCGCACGATGGCTCGGCAGCGCATTCTCCTGACTACGTGCGCGTTCTCGTTCTCGGTCTCGCTCGCCTGCGGGGGTGACCCGAACTCCACCGGAGAGGACACGACCTCGACGAGCGAATCAGGGGACGCGGCAGACACCGACGAGAGCTGTCCCGACGGTACGCTCGACTGCGCCTGCTATGGCAACGAAACGTGCGATGCAGGCCTCGAGTGCATCGAGGGTGTCTGTGCTGCAGCCGAGTGTCCCGACGGAACCGAGAGCTGCGCCTGCTACGGCAACGGCACGTGCAACGACGGCCTCGAGTGCGTCGAAGGCCTCTGCACGTCGACAGGTGACGGTGATGGCGATGGCGACGGCGATGGCGATGGCGACGGTGATGGCGACGGCGACGGCGATGGCGATGGCGATGGTGATGGCGACGGCGACGGCGATCCCTGCCGCGACGTACCCGACGACATGGTCTGCATCCCCGCGGGCACCTTCGTGATGGGCTCCGACCTCCTGCAGTTTCTCGGCTTGGACATCCAACCAGACGAGAAGCCCGCGCACGAGGTCAGCCTGTCGGCCTTTTGGATCGATCGCACCGAGGTCACCGCCGCCGCCTATGCCGAGTGCTGGGGTGCGCAGGCTTGCAGCATTCCGTCCCCGGTCAACAACGACAACCCGACGTGGTCCGTCGTCGGCAAGGAAGACCATCCGATCAACGGCGTGAACTGGTATCAGGCCGTCGAATACTGCGAGTGGAAGGGCAAGCGGCTACCGACCGAGGCCGAGTGGGAGTACGCCGCCCGAGGTGACGACGGACGCATGTTCCCGTGGGGCGATCAGGCAGCCAGTTGCAACCTCGCCGCGTTCTCGAACTGCGGAAACGGGAACGGCACCCACGCCGTCGGAAGTCACCCGTTGGGCGCCTCGCCCTTCGGCGTGATGGACATGGCGTCCAACGTGATCGAGTGGTGCTCCGACTACTACCAGGGCGACTACTATTATCTCTCGCCGGAGGTCGATCCGCAGGGCCCGATGACGGGGACCGACCGCGTGATCCGTAGCGGCGGCGGCTTCTGGTACAGCCCCACGGACTGGGTTCGCGGGACTCTGCGTCAGCACACGACGCCGAACCAGTCGAACCAGGGCACCGGATTTCGCTGCGCGCAGACGCCTTCTTGATCTCCCACCCGCCGACTCCGCGCACGCGCAAGCGCTGATCGGCTGATAGCATCGCCGAGTGTCGCTGCT
>DATLLB010000109.1:0-3176 GCA_035538075.1 Enhygromyxa sp. | reverse complement strand
GCAAAGTAGCGGCCGAGGTAGTGCAGCCGGCTGGGCCCGCGCGAGAACTCGACCTGCTCGTGCACGGCCCGCAAGAAGTAGTTTCGCGCCGGCCCGCGGTAGGCGAAGTGATCCTCGATCTGCGCGAGGATCGGATCGAGCAGCTCGTGCTGCATGCGCTCGCGCTCGAGATAGTCGAGCTCGGCCGAGGGATCGACCCACTCGGCCAGGAACTCGGGGTCGCCGTCCTCCCACCAGCTCGGCCGATGAAAGCGGGTGCCGTAGGTCTGCTCGTAGTAGCCACGCTCGGCGTCGATCGGCGAGCCCGGATACAGACGAAAAGGATCGACCGACAAGAACCCGGTGGTCCCGCCCGTGCGCAGGAACAGCTTCTTCAAGTACGCCGCGCTGCGCTCGAGGCTGGCTGGCGTCTCGCCCGGATGTCCGCAGATCACGTTGGCGCCCCACGGGACCTGGTGAACCAGCGCCCGCGTGGCGATGTCCTCCATGCGATCGAGGTAGGTGTCGAGCCGGCCGGACTTGCGGATGATCGCCAGCTGCTGCGGATCGCCGGACTCGAGCCCGAAGCCGAGCCCGCAGTTGGCCGCGCCGAACAGCCGCAGATCTTCGTCCTCGATCAAGTCCACGCGGATCAGCAGCCAGTACTTCTCGACCGGCACGTTCAGCCGCGCGAGGCCCTCGAGGAACTCGCGGCGCCAGCTCTTGCGCATCCCGAACAGCGCGTCGCCGAAATAGAGGGTCCAGCCGCGCAGATCCAAGAATTGATGCAGCGATGCGATCTCGCCGAGCGCCCGCTCGACCGACAGTGGCCGCCACGAGACCTCCCGCTTGGCTCGCTCCATGCAAAATGCACAGTCGAACGGGCAGCCGCGCGAGAGGTAGACCTGCGCCTGACTGGCCACGCGGCGCGCGACCTTGCGATAGCGGGCGAGGAAGCTCCAGTCCGCGGGCGGGAGCGTGTCGAGATCGTCGATCGCCTCGGGCCCGAGCACGGTGCGGCGCAGCGGAGCGCCGCCAGCGATCGACTCGATCACCCGCACGAGCGGCCGCTCGCCCTCACCGACCACGCAGACATCGAACGCCGAGCCGTCGAACACGTAGTCGAGCGGCCGCGCCGACGGGTGATAGCCGCCGACCATGATCACCGCGTCGGGGTAGAGCTCGCGCGCGAGCTCGGCGATCGCCGTGCACTTGAGGTGATCGAACGACGAGTAGATGCTCAGCGCGATCACGTCATAGCCGCGCCCGTCGGGACCGGCGAGCAGCCGCGGCAGCGAGACCGAACCGAGCGCCTGCTCGAGATCGAGATCGCGAATGTCCACCTGCGCGCCGCTCTGCTCGCGCGCGTAGGTGGCCAGCAGCACCAATTGCGGGACCCCGAAATTGCCGGCCGTCGCCGCGTCGGCGCCCGGCCACAAGAGCAGCACCTTGACGGCCTTGCTCATGTCAGCACCGGCAGCCGGGCGCGCGCGCGGGCGAGGCGGGCCGCGAACGCGTCGTCGACATGTTGCGCGACGAACGGATCGAGCCCACGCGGATCGCCGAGCACCGACGCCGCCGCAGCCCCACAGCCGCCGAGGCAGCTCTCGCGGTAGGGACACGGCGCGCAGAATTCCGGCGTCACGTCGCGGTAGGCCATCAGCTTCGGCGACTGGACCAGCTCGGCCAGCGAGGTGGTCTTCGCGTCGCCGATCGGCTCGGTGTGCAGCGTGCACGAGCGCAGCTCGCCGCGAGGCCCGAGCGCGAACTCCTGCATCTCGGTGCCGATCGGACAGCCGCCGAACGACACATGCGGATAGTCGGCGTGCTCGATCACGCAGGCCGGGACCGGCAGCGTGACCTGCAGATCCATGCCGTGCTCGCGCCCACGCAGCTCGGCGGCCTCGAGCGCGACGATCATGTCGCTGCGCGAGGGCAGCAGCTCGGCCACATGCTGCGCCGCATAGCCGGCCGGCGAGAAGCGAGACAGTGCGATCGTGGTCACGCCGAGGCTGCGCCACAGATCGAGGATCTCGCCGACCAGCCCCGCATTCTTGCGGTTGACGACGATCGAGCCCATGACCGGCACGCCCCACCGAACCAGCGCCTGCACGCCCGCGATCGTGTTGTCGAAGTGCCGGCCGCCGACCAGCGCGTCGTGATCCTGCGCGATCGTGGAGTTGAGCGTCACCTGGATGCCCAGCAGCCGGTACTTCGACAGGCGCTCGGCGATCGCCTCGGTGACCAGGCCGCCGTTGGAGATGATGAACACGGCCGTGTCGCGAGCCTTGCACACGTCCATGACCGCGAAGAAGTCGTTGCGGGCGAGCGGCTCACCGCCGGTCAGCGTCACGTGATCGAACTCGACCTCCGCGAGCGCACGGTCGAGCAGCGCGAGCAGGTCGGCGCTGGCCATCGCGCCCACGCTGCGCCCGTTGTCGGCCCGCCAGTCGTTGTAGCAGTAGGCGCAGCGCTGGTTGCAGTGGCTCGTGAGCTCGATCGCGAGGGCGTGGCGGCGGGGGCGAGTCACAGCGAGCAGTATGGCCCGCCGAGCGGGCGCAGCACAAACCGATCAGTCGTACGGCGCGAACGCTTGCGTGCTCACCCGACGCTGGTTGTACGCGGCCAGCTCTGCGTCGGTGAACGCCTCGGGGCTGTCGGCCGGCGCGACCTTGGCGATGAAGCGCAGGATCTTGCGGCGTGCCGCGCTCGCGAGCTTGCGGCGTGTCTCGTCGAGCGCCGAGGTGTCGGCATCCGGGAAGCCCTCGAGCGCGACGTCATCCGACGCCTCCTCGCACGCGTCCCAGCGCTCGAACAGCAGGCGCTTGCGCTCGGCCAGGCTGCGGCCGCTCGCGCTCCAGATGCCCTCGAGCTCCTCGTCGAGCTGGCCGAGCTGATCGATCAGGCGCTGCTTGGCGTGCTTGGTCGCGAGCTCGAGGCGAAACTCGAAGGTCTCGGCCAGCAGCTTGGCCTTGACGCGCTCGTTGGGATCGCGTCCGCGCGCGAGCTGGGCGACGGCGACCGCGTCGTGCTTCACGTCGAGGGTGATGAACTCCTCGCCGTCGCCCAGCTCGCGCGCGGCCGCGATCCCAATGAGCGCGTCAAGGCCAAGCTGCTGGCCGAGACCTTCGAGTTTCGCCTCGAGCTCGCGACCAAGCACGCCAAGCAGCGCCTGATCGATCAGCTCGGCCAGCTCG
>DATLLB010000108.1:0-15896 GCA_035538075.1 Enhygromyxa sp. | reverse complement strand
CGTCGTGGGGCTCGGGCGCGTCGATCGTGACGGGGCCGCTCGCGAGACCGGTCGCGGTAGCGATCGCGAGGGGGACCGCCAACAGGAGCGCGAGATGCTTGAGCGGCACCGATGCCATCCGTCGAGCTTAGGCGTGTGCGCTCATGTGTGACAACCGCCCGAGTCGAGGTTGCTCACGAGCGAAAGGAGCCCCGAAGGGGCGACCGCCGGGGAGGGGGTCCCGTGACGGGTCCGCCCGGCACGGGGGCGGGGCTGCGAAGCCCCGCCATGTAGACTCAGTCCCGTGCGCTACTTCGCGTACGGCTCGAACATGTCTCGCGCACGGCTCGAAGGCCGACTCGGTCGCGTGGTGGATCTCGGCCGAGCGCGCTGCGCTGCTCGGCGTCATCGCTTCTCGAAGCTCGGCCTCGACGGGACCGGCAAGGGCAACATCGAGCTTGCAGAAGCCGAGCTGGTCTGGGGGGTCGTCTACGAGCTCGACGCGGCGCAGCTCGAGCGACTCACGGGCCTCGAGCTCGGCTATCGCCGCGTCGAGCTGGAGGTCGAGCTCGAGATGATCGGGCCGGTGCGCACGGCCAGCTTCGAGGCGCTGTTGCCAACCCAAGACCTCGCGCCGACCCGCGAGTATCTCGAGCACTACGTGGTCGGCATGCGCGAGCACGGGATCCCCGACGCGTACCTCGCCGCGGTGCTCGGCGAGTTTCACAGGTTGGTCGGATAGAGTCCGCGCATGGCCGAGCGCACGATCGTCCTCGGGACCGCGGGGCACATCGATCACGGCAAGACCGCGCTGGTCCGCGCGCTCACGGGTGTCGACACCGATCGACTGCCGGAGGAGAAGCGCCGCGGGATCACGATCGAGCTGGGCTTCGCTCGCTGGCAGCCCAACGAGCAGCTCAGCGCTGCGGTCGTCGACATGCCCGGCCACGAGGCGCTGGTGCGGACGATGATCGCCGGAGCGGGAGGCATCGACGTGGTGCTGTTGGTGATCGCGGCCGAGGACGGGGTGATGCCGCAGACGCGCGAGCACCTGCACGTGTGCGAGCTACTCGGGCTCCGCCACGCGGTGGTGGCGTTGAGCAAGATCGATCGCCTGCGCGCCGAGGCCGATCACGACGAGGGCACGTTCGCCGAATTACTGGAGCTCGCGCGCGAGGACGTGCGCAACCAGCTGGCCGCAGGGCCGTTCGCGGACGCGCCGATCATCCCGGTCTCGGCCCACACGGGCGAGGGTCTGCCGGAGCTCGAGCGCGCGTTGCTGTCGCTGGCCAAGCGCTTGCCCGCGCGGCCCAAGCAGACGCTGCCGGTGCTGCCGATCGATCGCGCGTTCACGCTGCGCGGCCACGGCACGGTGGTCACGGGCACGCTGCTGCTCGGCGAGATCGATCTCGACGCGCATGACGAGCTCGAGCTGTGGCCGCACGGGCTCGGGCGAGCGCAGCGAGTCCTGCGGATCCGCGGCATGCAGGTGCACGGCAAGGAGGCTCGTCGCGCTCGTGCGGGCACTCGCACGGCCCTCAACGTGGGGAACGTCGGGGTCGAGGAGCTCGCGCGTGGGGATGTGATCAGCCGCGGCGACAAAGTAGTGAGCAGCGACCGCCTGCTCGCGCGCGTGGGTCAGCTGTCGTTTGGGCAGCGCGCGTGGACGCGAGACACTGCGCTGCAGCTGTGCGCGGGCACGGCCTGCACAGCTGCCCATCTGGTCCCGCTCGCGGTCGAGGATCCAGAGAGCGGCGAGCTGCTCGATCCGCTGCCGGGTGCAGGCAAGCCCGCGATCGCTCCGGGCGGTCGCGGCTTGGTGCGGATCTACTTGGACCACCCGCTGCCGATCTGGGCCGGGCAGCGGATCGTCCTGCGCGCGTACTCGGCCGGTCATGCGAACGTCGAGGGCCTGACGGTAGGCGGCGGCGTGATCGTGGATCCGCTGCCCGAGCGTCGGCACCCGCAGCGTCGAGTCGCGCTCGCGCGGGCGCTGGGTTCCAGCGATCCGGAGCAGCGAACGCGAGCGCTGGTCACCGACGCGGGCGCGCTGGGGATCGACGCGCGGACGCTCGCGATCCGAGGCGGCATCGAGCAGCCGGGCAAGCTGCTGGCACGTCTCGCGAGCGCGGGCGGTCCCTTGCTCGCGCTGCCGGGCTTGCGCTGGGTCGATCGCTCGCTGCTCGACGAGCTGGTCGGCGCGGCGCTGCGCGAGGCCGATCGCTTCCACGCCAAGCAGCCGCTCCAGCCCGGCATCGCGCGCGCGACCTTGGAAGCTTCGCTGCCCGGCCATCCGTCGCCCGAGCTCGCGCGCGCGGCCGTCGACGCGGCGATCGATCGCGGCTCGCTGCGCGTGGCCGATCGCTCGGGCAGCCTCGCGCGGCCGGGCAAGGGCAGCCTCGATCCCGACGCGCTGCCCGGACCGCTGCAGACGATGCTCGATCGTTATCGCGCGGGCGGGATCACGCCGCCGACGCTCAAGCAGATCGCCGAGCAGCTCGGCGCGGACTCGAAGCAGGTGCTCGAGTACGCAGGGTTACTGCAGCGCAACAAGTTGTTGGTGCGCATCAGCGACGAGCTCTCGTACGCGCCCGAGGCCCACGCCGAGCTGCTCGCACGCATCCGCGCGCACCTGCTCGAGCATGGCGAGATCGACGTGCAGGCGCTCAAGCAGCTGGCCGGACTCACGCGCAAATTCGCGGTGCCGTTCATGGAGCACCTCGATCACCTCGGCATCACTCGACGCGAGGCGGACCGTCGTTTGCCGGGACCCCGTGCGATCGAATGACGCTGGAAATGAAGTGTGCCTCGCAGGAATTACCGCGCGCGGGCCACCTCTGGCGTGAGCCACGCCCGAGCGCGTAGTGTCCCCCGCTCATGGGCCTTCTCGACACGATCCTCTCCATGCTCGGCCTTCGCAAGGAGGCGCCCGCCGACTCGCAGAACGACGCGCCGCCGCCCGCTCGCACCAACCACGCCGAGCCGCAGCACGAGTCGCACGACTCCCACGACTCGCACGACGACGACGATGACGGCGAGGGCCGCGACTACAACCTCGAGGCCAAGGACGACCGCGCCAGCTTCGACTTCGACAACGCGCTCGAGACCTACTTCGACGCCATGTTCCGCATCGAGCAGGGCTGGGAGGACGAGGACAAGCGCGCGCAGTACTTCGCCAAGTACGGCATCCGCAACGTGCAGCACTTCTATCAGGTGAAGGCGACCTTCGAGCGCTGGAGCGAGTCGCCCGCGTGTCGGCGCAAGTACCCGACGCCCGGCGATCTCATGCAGGTGCAGATGAACGTCACCCAGAAGACCGCGATGGAGGTGATGAACATCGGCAACCAGCATCAGGCGCTGGCCGCCGATCTGGCGCCGGTCGAGGGCGTGGCGCTCGAGCAGTGGGCCAAGGCCCAGGCGCAGATCGCCAGCGGTGGCAATGCCGAGCAGATCGTCGCCGGGCTCGGCATCGATCGGGCGAAGTGGGATCGCGTGTCGGCCGAGTGGAACGCTCGGATGAGCCGCGACACGTCGTTCACGATCACCATGGAGTACAGCAAGCACTTCCAGAGCGCGGGCGCGGGCCAGTTCGCCGGCGCTGCAGCGACGGCGGCGGCCGGTGGTGCGGGCCAGACCGAGGCCGACGCTCCGATCCCGTTCGAGCGCTACGTCGAGATCGAGGTCGCGCAGGCCTGCGGCGCCGAGCAGGGCAAGGACGCGGCCGCGATCCTGCGCAGCTTCGGCATGAGCCCGATGGAGTGGGGCCAGGTTGGCGGCTGGTGGTCGATGTACATCTCGCAGAACGCGATGAAGAACAACGGCGAGCTGCACATGCGCTACACCAAGCTGCAGGAGCAGTTCGAGGCCAAGTACAAGGCCGGCTCCGCCGACGACGACATTTCCTTTTGAGAGTCGTTGATGGACGACGCGCAGATCCTCGAGCAGGGCAAGCAGGCCATCGCTTCGGTGGTCCACCTGGCGCTGAGCTGTCCAGCGGGCGGCGACGCTCGCTGGGATGCCCTGCTCGACAAGCTCGGCGTCGAGAAGCTGGCGGCGGACGAGCGGGCCAGGCATTTGCGTGAAGGCCCAGGCCAGAGTCGCGGCGCGCTGCTGCTCGAGCTTCGTTGGACGCTCGCGCGTGTGGTCGAGCCGCTGTGCGAGCACATGGATGATCCGCATGTGCTGCGCACGGCGGCCGAGCAGGCGGTGCGCGACTACGTCAGCGCGGTCAAGCCGAAGGTCACGACGTCGTCGATCTTCGCCAACGCGTTCGCCGGGATTGCGACCTCGCCAGGTCGCATCTCCGGCAGCGCGGAGGCGGCCGCCGATCGCTGTGGTTGCTGCGGTGCGCCGCGGCAAGATCGTTCTTCCAACTCCTGCCGCTACTGTGGAGAGACGTTATGAGCGTTGATGCTTTGGATGCCCGCTGGAATGGGTTCTTGGCCAAGATTCGCGAGCGCTTCGACGAGCTGATGGCCGAGGCCGAGGCCGGCTGCGCGGAGCTGCTGCGCCACACCAACGGCGACACGGTGCCGCTGAGCAACGCGTGGCAGGGCATCCGCATGCGAGCGCTGGGCCTGCAGAGCAAGGTCAGCGACACCTGGTCGGAGTCGGTCCAGGACAAATTCCACGAGATCGAGGCCTACGATCGCGCCGACATGGCCTGGGCGCGGGCCGAGGCGTTCAACGATCAGCTCGAGGTCGAGCTCGAGCGCATCGAGATCAAGATCTTCGCCGACGCGCTGCGCAGCCTGCTGGCCGCCGCCGCGCAGGAACAGGCCGCGCTGCGCTGCAGCCAGTGCGGCGCCGAGCTGCCGATCGGCGTGGTGCTCGACGCCACCGACGTCAGCTGCCGTCACTGCAGCGCCCTCAACACCGTCGAGCCGGGCCCGCGCGCGCGCATGGGCGTCGCGCTGAGCCACTACCTGTGGCAGGAGGCGTGCTGGGAGAAGTGGTTGGCGCGGCGACGGGCGGAGCAGGCGGTCAAGAAGGCGCGCACGCCCACGCTCGCGCAGTTCCAGGCCTGGGAGGCGGCGGAGATCGACTACTGGACGGCGTGGCTCAACGAGCGCGCGAAGCTGATGCCGAATACGATGCGGGACTTCGACAAGGAGCTGAGCGGGCGACTGCATCTGTTCTACGTCGAGCTCGACCGCGAGCCGGCGTGGTTCAAGGCCGGCTCGCCGCGGCGCGTGCCTCCGCGCTAGCGACCTCTCGTGAGTGGTCGCGGCACCCCGCGAGGTCGGGGGGCCCACTCTCGCGAGCGATCGGGGCACCCCTCGGGGTAGGGGTGCCAACTCTCGTGAGCGATCGGGGCACCTCGCGAGGGCAGGGTGGTCGCTCTCGCGAGCGATCGGGGCACCCCTTGGGGTAGGGGTACCAACTCTCGCGAGCGGTCGCGGCACCCCTCGGGGTACCGACCCCAGCTCCCGGAAGAGCACCCCCCGGCCTCGCGGGCTCCGACCTGAGCTCCCGGGAGCTGTCGACCCCCCTTTCTGGGCACAAGCAGAGCTCCCGGGAGCTGTTGACCCCCCTTTCTGGGCACAAGCGGAGCTCCCGGGAGCTGTCGACCCACCCTTCTGGGCACAAGCAGAACTCCCGGAAGCTCCGCTTGTGCCCAGAAGGGTCGCTCACTCGATCGCGAACGACGTGCGATGCACGAGCGACTTGCCGCCGATGCGATCGGTGATCGTCAGCTCGAGCTCGTAGTTGCCGGGGCCGGTCACCGCGACCGAGCCGGTGATCGTCCCACCGAGGCTGCCCGCCTCGGCCTGCGGGAAGCGGATGTCGTCAGGCTCGCGCTGCCGATAGACGACATTGCCGGCCTGATCGAACACGCGCTTGTCGATGGTCACGTGATGCTCGCGCAGCTGGGCGTCGAGGCCCTCGAGCGCGAGGCTGTAGTTGACCGCGGCGGGATCGAGCGGCGCTGCGAAGCTGAACTCGGCGATGCGCAGCGAGCCGGCGGTGGCCTCGAGCGCGCGCTCGCTGAGGACCTCCCACTGGCCCTGATCGAACTCGAAGCCCTCGACCTTGTCGCCGACGATCGTGATCGTGAGCGTGACCTCGCCATGCTCGAAGCCGACTCGATAGCGGCGCTCGACACCGCCGCTGACCGGGGCCTCGTTCGTGCGGGTGAGGCCGGTGCACGGGCCGAGCCACGCGAGCGTGCGGCCGACGGTGACGACGGTGCGCTCGTCGAGCTCGAGCGCGAGCTTGTGGTTGGCGAGCGCCTGGGCGCGCTCGCGGTCGCCCTTCGCGAGCGCGTCGAGCAGCTCGCGGGTCTGCTGATCGGTCGCGTCCTCGCCCGGGCTCTGCGTGCTGCCAGCGTTCTTGTCGCAGGCGAGCATGGGCGTGAGCAGGAGCGCGGCGACGAGCAACGAGGCGCGATGCATGGCCGCGATGATACTCGTGGGTGCTGCAGCGCATCGATCTCGCCCGAAAAAGTCGCTAGCGTTCGCTCATGCGACGCCACCTCGTGCTCCTCGTCTCGCTCTGTTCACTGCTCGCGTGCGGCGACGATGCGAGCGACGGCGGACGCAACGAGGTCGGCGATGGGGACGGTGATACGGGTGGGCCCGAGACCGAGAGCGGCGACTCGCAGGGCGATGGCGACGGCGATGGCGATGGCGATGGCGATGGCGATGGCGACGGGGATGGCGAGTCGGGCGACGGCGACGGCGATGGCGATGGCGAGTCGGGTGACGGCGACGGCGATGGTGACGGAGACGGCGATGTCCCCTGTCAGCCCGATCCCAACAGCTGCGAGCAGGGCCTGGTCTGCAACGTGATCGATGGCGAGTGCGTCGCGCCCGACAGCCCGTGCTTGCTCGCCGGCACTTCGGTCACCTGCGACGCGCTCGCGTGTGGCCCCGGCTCGGTCTGCGACGATCAGGGCGCCTGCATCCCCGTGGCCCCGTGCGCAGGTGTGGAGTGCGAGGGCGGCCAGTGCTGGGGGACCGCGTGCGTGTGCGAGCGGCCGATCAACTGCGACACCGCGACGGCCGAGCTGCTCAACGGCCCGTTCTCGACCGACATCTTCGATCTCGAGTTCGCCGACGACTGCAACGCCTGGATGGTCACGCTGCGCAGCGGGACCGACTACGTGCGCCGGATGACGCCCGACGGGACCATGACCGAGTGGGGCGGGGTCTCGAACTTGAACATGGGCGAGATCAAGGTGCTCAAGGCCCTCAACCCGCAGGCGCCACCGGTGCCCGAGGACGGCGACATCACCAACGGCAAGCCGCAGCAGACGACCGGCGGCGACAACCTCGGCGAGGTCGCGATCACCTACACGTGCTGTCCGAGCTGCGGCTGCTTCGTCAATCCGCCGCAGGGGGTCGCGCGCTTGATCGAGGGCGATCCGGTGCCGCTGCCGATCGTGCTCCCGGCCGTGCCGACGCAGGGCAGCAACGGTCCGTTCGGCAGCAACGCCGCGGACGCGGGGCCGATGGGGCTGACCTGGGGCGAGGATCTGCGCCTCTACGTCGGCAACTCGCAGGCGAACGGCAACTTCGACACCGTCGATCTCGACGCGCAGACGCAGGACTTCCTGCTGACCTTCTCGAGCCGCGTGACCGCTGCGGCTCCGCTCACCTCGGTGCACCTGCTGGTCGCGCTCGATACTGGCGAGCTGCTGCGCTTCAACGTCGCGACCAACGAGGCGGTGCCGGTCTACGACTTCGAGGCCGGGGTCACCAGGCTCAGCCACGACAGCTTCACCGGCTTGGTGTATGCGTCGCTCTCGGATCTGTCGGTCGTGAGCGTGAACGCGTTCACGGCCGAGGTCGCCGACTTCGAGACGATGCCCAACCTCGGGCGCGTGAGCGTGAGCCCGGACGGGCGGCTGTGGTGGGTGCCGGCCAAGTATGCCGTCGGCAACCTGGCGCTCTCGCACTGGGAGCTGCCGAATACCTTTTGATCACCACCAGCCGCGGGCGCGGGCCAGCGCGCCGAAGTAGCGCAGCGCGGGTGTGAAGGCGGCGTCGGGGTCGTGCGCTTGGGCCTCGAACTCGGCGGCCGAGATCCAGCGATGGTCCTCGACCTCCTCCGGCTGCACGACGATCGGCCCCGCCCACGTGGTCTGAAACAGACGGATCTGCTCGTAGCCGACGCCATCGCGCGGGCCGAAGTGGCCGAGCAGCGAGAGCGGGGCGGTGACGCCGAGCTCCTCGGCCAGCTCGCGCACGGCCGCGAGCTCGTACGCGCGATCGATGTCGTGCTCGGGCCCGATCGCGTAGTCGTCCTCGCCGACGTGACCGGCACAGGAGATGTCCCAGTAGCGCGGCCAGGTCTGCTTGTCGCGGTGACGCTGCTGGATGACCAGGCGTTGCGCGGGGTCGAAGACGAGCACGTAGACGCTGCGGTGAACCAGCTGCTGCTCGTGGATCCGCCGCCGCGGCTCCCAGCGGAGGAAGCGGTTGTCGTCGTCGACCACCGCGATGCGCTCGTCGGGGACCTTGGCCATGAGTGGTTAGACCAGCTCGCGCACGCTGGTCGCACGCACGGCCTGCTTCACCCAGCGCTGCAGGGTGGGCAGATCTTCGCAGCGACGGATTCGGGCCTTGCTGCGGGCGTTGACGGTGACGCCGCGCTCGGCGAGCAGGTCGAAGATCACGGTGAGCAGGGCCTCGCGGGCTTGCTCGAGGGCTTCTTTGCGGCCTTCTTCGCGCCCTTCTTCGCGCCCTTCCCTGCGCCCGAACGCGTAGGTGCCACTGCGTCGCTCGACATCCATCCAGTCGTGTTGCTCTTGCACGGGTAGCTCTCCGATCAGCTGATTGCGTTGGTGTTCAGGTAGCGCCGCGAGGATGGTCATACCATGGCGTCGGCGACGCTTTCCGCTCATCGTTTGGGTGAAAAGGAATGCTCGGCGCGCGGCCTCGAAGTTGCCAGCGTATCCGTGCAGGGCTCCAGCCAGCACGGCTGCCGCCGGACGCTGCGCCGGGTCGTCGAGCCACGGCGACGTCGCCACGGTCTGCACGTCGATCAGCAGCACGTCGAGCTTGGGCGGCCCAGCCCTGCTCCACGCCCGCAGCGCGCGAGACATCTGGGGATCCAGCGAGACCACCACCGCATACGTATCGAGGCGATGCTCTTCGGCCAGGTTGGCCTGATACACGGGGATGAGCCAGCGCTTGTCCCGATCGTAGGCCTTCTGCGCCTCCACGGTGATCACGATGCCGCGCCGCCGTCGTCGTCGCGCACGGGGGACGCGGTGGACCAGCACCAAATCCGGATAGCCCTGGCGCACCGTCAGCTCCGTGTTTCCATCGCGCTCGATCTCGGCCCTGCGATCGACGGGTGTGCCGTCGACGGGTCGCCTGATCCCGAGGACATCGAAGGCCAACCACGGATCCTCTTGAAAGAGCGCGACGAGTCCCTGGTGAAGCGTTCCGGGCATGCCCTTCTTGTCGGCCCCCCGCAATCTCGTTTGCAGGGTTTCCGCAAAAAATCGTACCGGCCGATCGCGCGCGGTTGAGCCCGGCCGCACGGCTCGGGCACACTCGACGCTCCCATGCGCGTACAACCCAAGGTCCTCGTCCAACGCCTCAGCCCCGTCTGCACCGGCATGCTCGAAGCCGCCGTCGGCCGGGCCGCGCAGGGTCGCTACTACGAGATCGTCCCCGAGCACCTGCTGCACGGGATCATCAACCAAGAGGACGGCGACGCGGCCGAGATCCTCAAGCACTTCGGGCAGGATCGCGCGCGCCTGCTCGGGCGCATCAGCAAGACGCTCGAGGGCATGAAGACCGGCAACGCCGGGCGCCCGGTGTTCGCCGAGTCGCTGTTTCAGTGGATCGAGGACGCGTGGACGCTGGCCTCGCTGATCTACGGCGTGACCCGGCTGCGCAGCGGTCACTTGCTGCTGCAGTTCATCGAGCGCTCGTCTCGCTACTCGGCCGAGGAGTTCCCGGAGATCGAGGCGATCGACGCCGAGGTGCTGCGTCGCGAGTTCGATTCAATCGTGCGCAACTCCAACGAGATGACCGAGGTGCCGGTCGCGAGCGGATCGCCGGGCGCGGTCCCGGCCTCGCAGGCGGGCGCGCCCTCGGCCGACAGCGCGCTCGGGCAGTTCACGGTCTCTTTGACGAAAGAAGCCCGCGAGGGTCGCATCGATCCGATCTTCGGCCGCCACCGCGAGGTCCGGCAGCTGATCGACATCCTCGCGCGGCGGCGCAAGAACAACCCGATCATCGTCGGCGAGCCGGGCGTGGGCAAGACCGCGCTGGTCGAGGGTCTGGCGCTGGCGATCGTGAAGGGCGAGGTGCCGGATCTGCTCAAGAACACCGAGCTGATCGCCCTCGACATGGGCCTGCTCAACGCTGGCGCGAGCGTCAAGGGCGAGTTCGAGAAGCGGCTCAAGGCGGTGATCTCGGAGGTCAAGGCCTCGCCGGTCCCCACCATTTTGTTCATCGACGAAGCCCACACGATCATCGGCGCGGGCGCGAGCAAGGGCGGCAATGATGCCAGCAACCTGCTCAAGCCTGCGCTCGCGCGCGGCGAGCTGCGGACCGTCGCGGCCACCACCTGGACCGAGTTCAAGAAGTACTTCGAGAAGGATCCGGCGCTCGAGCGGCGCTTCCAGCCGGTCAAGTGCGACGAGCCGAGCGTGAGCGACACGATCGTCATGCTGCGCGGATTGGCCGGCAAGTACGAGTCGACCCACGGCGTGACGATCCGCGACGAGGCCGTGGTCGCGGCCGCCGAGCTCTCGGGTCGCTACATCTCCGGTCGCCAGCTGCCCGACAAGGCCGTCGACCTGCTCGACACTGCGGCCGCGCGGGTCAAGGTCGAGCAGGGCGCCAAGCCGCAGGCGGTCGAGGAGCTCGAGCTCGAGCTCGCGGCGATGGAGCGGCAGCGCACCGCCCTCGAGCGTGACATCGCCGAGCACATCGACGTCGATCAGGAGAAGTACGCGGAGCTGCTCGGCGACATCGAGTCGGTCAAGCAGCAGGTCGAGGAGATGACCGCTCGCTGGGTGGCCGAGCGCGACGCGGTGCGCGAGTTCGTGGCCGCCTGCGAGGCGCTGCGCGAGGCCGAGAAGGCCGAGGCCGACAGGCTCGCGCAGCGCGATCCCAATGAGCCACCTGCGCTCACCGCCAGCGATCGCGGGGAGGGCACGGACATCGCCACGCTGCGCGCCAAGGTCGAGGAGCAGACCAAGAAGCTGGCCGAGATCCGCGGCAGCGACGATCCGCTGGTCCACCACGAGTGCGACGCCGACGTGGTCGCCAAGGTCGTCGCCAACTGGACCGGCATCCCGGTCGGCAAGATGAAGGCCGACACGATCGGCTCGGTGCTCGAGCTCGAGGAGGTGCTCGGTCGCCGGGTGAAGGGTCAGGAGCCGGCGGTCGAGGTCGTCGCCCAGACCGTGCGGATGGCCTACGCGGGCGTCCGCGATCCCAACACGCCGATCGGCGTCTTGCTGTTCGTCGGCACCAGCGGCGTCGGCAAGACCGAGATGGCGCTGACGCTCGCCGACCAGCTCTACGGCGGCGATCGCTTCATGACGACCATCAACATGTCGGAATTTCAGGAGAAGCACACGGTCTCCCGCCTGATCGGCTCGCCGCCGGGCTATGTGGGCTTCGGCGAGGGCGGCATGCTGACCGAGGCCGTGCGCCAGCGGCCCTACTCGGTCGTGCTGCTCGACGAGTGCGAGAAGGCCGACCCCGACGTGATGAACCTGTTCTACCAGGTGTTCGACAAGGGCGTGCTCAACGACGGCGAGGGCCGAACCGTCGACTTCAAGAACACGATCATCATCCTGACCTCGAACCTGGCCTCCGACACGATCATGCGTCTGTACGAGCGCGAGGAGCCGCCGAGCAAGGAAGAGGTGGTCGAGGCCATTCGCCCGACCGTCAGCGCCCACTTCAAGCCGGCCTTGCTCGCGCGCATGACCATGGTTCCGTTCCGCCCGATCGGATCGGAGATCATGCGCGAGATCGCGATCTTGAAGCTCAACAAGCTCAAGAAGCGCCTGCTCGAGACCCACGAGGTCGAGGCCACGTTCAGCGGCGAGTTGCTCGACGAGCTGGTCCGCCGCTGCACCGACGCCGACACTGGCGCTCGCAATGTCGATCACACGCTGCGCAGCTCGCTGATGCCCGCGCTGGCCAAGACGTTGCTCGAGTACATGGCCGACGGCGAGATCCCGCCGAAGCTCGAGATCGGCCTCTCGCCCGAGGGCGGCTGGCGCTTCGACTTTTCCGACTGAGAGCACGAGACCCGCCGCGAAGGAAGTCCCAGGGGGTCACCACGTACCGCCGAGCACTACGTGCGCGCCCCATCCTCGCTCGCACGCAGTGCGAGTGAGGCGGACGCGAAGCGGACGTGCATGGCTCAGTCTACGGCTGGCGGCGGGGGTCAAAGTACCCCGGGATGGTGAGCGAGGAGGAGCGGAGGTTTGCGAACCACTCCGCGTCCGGCTCGACGCCGCGCTCGCTGGCGGCGTGCATCGCTTGGTTGAGCGCGTTGAACTCAGCCGAGCTCACGCCGATCGCCTTTAGCGTGGCGAAGTCGGCCAGCCGCGCCGCGCGGACGCCCGCGCGATAGTACGGATGGGTCGAGAGCCGGTCCGTGCCGACCAGCTCGCCGCCGTCGCTCCAATTGAATTCGTCGGCGAAGTTGTCGAGCGGCATCGGGAACAGCCTGGCGATCAACGCCCGACCGAACGCGATCTGCATGAAGTTGGTGGCCAGCTGCGCCTCGCGTGGCGTGGCCTCGCGCTCGAGCGCTTCCCAGTAGCCGTCCTCATCGAGCTGCGGGAACAGGTTCACGGCGAGATCCATGACCTCGATCGTGCGCGGATCGGTCCGCGTGGATCCACGCAGCAGCATGAACAAGCGCACCGAGGCGTAGCCGTCGACGTCCGGCCACGGCAGCGTCGCCAGCTCGCGCTGGGCCTCGGGCAGCGTGTCGTTGTCCCACAGCACCTCCGCGACCGAGCCGCCCCAGAACACGCGACACCAGTGAAACTCGGCGTCGTCGTCCGGCTGCGCGGCCACCCAGGCCTCGAGGCGCTCACGCAGCTCGGGCGGGACCTCGAAGCGCACGCCGAACAGCAGGTACGAGCCCACGTACGCGCGATAGCTGGCCGCGCCCACGCGCCAGTCTTCGAGCGCGACCTGGCCGGCCGAGCTCACGTCGTAGAGCCCCTCGAGCAGCGGATGAAACGGACCGGCCAGAAATTTCGCCTGGGCCTGCGCGAGCGCCTGCTCGTCGTCGCTGCCGAACCCGGCGATGGTCTCGATCAGCATGCGCCCGTCGGGCAGCACCGCGCGGGCCTCGAACAGCACTACCGACGAGGGCCCTTCGCTGCGAAACGCGAGCGCCTGGATGGGGATGCTCGGGCGCCCCGCGGGCACGATCCACTCGCCTTGCAGCTCGGCCGCGAGGCCGTGCTGGCGCAGCGTCTCGAGCAGGAAGTCGTTTTGGAAATTGGGAAAGTCCATGGCTCGATCCGTCGCGCGTCGGCACCATAACCGGCTATCGTGGCGGCTGTGAATCGAAGCTCGATCGCGTGCCTCGGCCTCGCGCTCGCGTGCGCGAGCAAGCCCGCCGACGAGTCGGTCGCGAGCGATCCGGTGGCGGAGCCGGTGCTGTTCGTCGAGGCCTCGCCCGCGCCGGAGCGAGCGTCGGGGACCGAGTCGAGCGAGGCGACCGGCTCGACCGAGCAAGACCGCGAGCGAGCGAAGCAGCTCTACCAATCAGGGGTCGAGCACTTCGAGGCGGGCGATCTCGCAAGCGCGCTCGAGCAGTTCGAGCAGGCCTACCAGCTCGCGCCCTTGCCTGCGCTGCGGTTCAACATCGCGCGCACCCGTGAGCAGCTCGGCGACACAGCGGGCGCTTGCGCGACGCATGCCGAGCTGCTCGCCGATCCGCAAGCCGACGACAGGCTGCGCGAGGCCGCGCTGCAGGCGATCACGCGCCTGGGCTGCTGAGGCGCAGCGCAGCGAACATTTGCGACCACCGCGCGACGCCGCTGAGCGAGACTCCGACCATGGTTCGACGGCTCGCAGGCGTCTCGATCGTGCTGGCTCTCGCGGCGTGCAGTCCCGTGACGACCGGGACTCCCGACGCTGGCGGCGACGACCTCGGCGAGGACGACGACGCGGTCGAGAGCAGCCCTGACGACGGCGCGATGGAGTCGGGCGAGGAGGGCTCGGCCGAGCAAGAGGGCGAAGGCGACGGTGACTCCGACTGCGTCGTGGGCTCCCTCGGTTGCCACTGCACGCCCGGCGGCGGCTGTGATCCGGGCTTGAGCTGCGACTTGGGCGTCTGCGTGCCCGCGCCCGGCGACGGCGATGGCGACGGCGATCCCACGACGGGCGACGGTGATGCGGATCCGACCACCGGAGACGGCGACGCGGACCCGACCACCGGAGACGGCGACGGCGACACCAACGTGGTCTGCCAGCTCGATGACTGGTGCGCCGATCCGGATCTCGACGCGTGCCTGTGCGAGGGCTGCTGGAACGACGGCTTCTGCACGGACGACGAAGACTGCATCTGCCCGGATTGCCAGAACGTGAGCGCCTGCAACGGGGAGAACTGCATCGATACCGGCAATTGCTTCCCGTACTGGGAGAGCTGCAATTGCAACGACTGCGCGGATCATCCGCTATGTGGATGATCTACTTGCGCGAGTAGCTGAGCTTGTAGGTCATCGGCTCGGGCAGCCGATCGGCGGTGATCTTGTGGTGCACCGTCAGCTTCTGCTTGTCGGCCGAGAGCACGAACACGGTGGTCTTGACCCCGTCCTCGCCCTCGATGATCTGCACGAGCTTGCTGCCCTTGGCCCGCACGCGGACCTTGTACTTGTCGCCCTTGTCGCTGGTCCAGTGCACGGTGCCGCCATCGATCACGCACTGCGCATCGAAGCCGGTCTCGAAGATCGTCGTGACCTTGTCGCCCTCGATCACGATGTCGAGCGTGTCGTCGATCGGGTTGGTCTTGGTCAGCCGCTTGCGACCGATGCCGCGGATCGCCGCCGGCAGTTGGTTGGCCGCGGTCTCGATCGCCGCCTCGAGCTCGGATCGCTGGGTGCTGCCGCCGACGAAGCGATAGTCGCCGTGGAAGTCGGCGATCGTGATCGCGGGCGGCGTCGTGGGCTTGTCCGGTTCGACGGTTGGGGCCGGCGTGGGATCGGCGACCGGGGCTGCGTCGGACTCGGGCGCCGTGAGTTGCTCGGTGGGCTCGGCCGGCACGACCGGATCGCTCGCGCTCGCGCTGGCCTCGGTCGGCGCGCTGGGCTTGGTCTTGGCCGCGCTGGCGCTCGGCGACGCGATCACGCCTGCGGCCGGATCGGCCTGCGGAGCGGCGTCAGGCTCCGCTTCGGCGAGCGCGAGCGCTTCGGGGCTCGCACCCGCGGCGGGATCGATCGCAACCGGGTCCGCCTCCTCGGGCGCACTCGCGATCGCAGGCTGCTCCTCGTCGCCGGTATCGATCGCGTTGACCCACGGATCCTCGAGCGGATCCGCGGCCGGCTTGTCGTCGGGCTCGTACTTGCAAGCGGTCAGCGCGAGCAGGGTCGCGGTCAGGAGCCACGCAGGCCGGCGGAGCGATCGCATGCCGGCACTCTACTCTCTGCCCCGAAATTGATCACGGGCTCGTGCGCACGTTGCAATCGGGGCCCTTGCCGAGATCGACGAACGAGCGTTGCCAGCTCTGATAGACGCCATCCCGCAGCACCCACGACGTTCGCCCCTGGCCGCGCCGCGAGCTCGACTCGCCGACGTGCACGCTGATGGTCTGCTCGGTGGTCTCGATGCGCGCCGGCCATTCGCCCGCTTGGACCTCGACCGAGCCGTGAACGTCCATGATCGGGATCGCCGAGTCGCGTTCGATACGCTGGTGAAAGAGCGGATAGGGCCCGAAGATCTCCGTGAGCTGGCCACGCTCGTCGAGCG